>NZ_JBSFWU010000063.1:0-44434 GCF_053594995.1 Streptomyces sp. NPDC002536 | reverse complement strand
AAACGCCCGGTTACATTCCGAACCCGGAAGCTAAGCCTTTCAGCGCCGATGGTACTGCATGGGGGACCGTGTGGGAGAGTAGGACGCCGCCGAACAATCTTTCAAGGACCCTTGGTCCCAGCGTTCACGCTGGGACCAAGGGTCCTTTTTGTTTTATGTCGAAGCGCGCCCGTCGACCGGGTGCGCGAGAATGACTGCGTACCTCAAGACAGGAGTCACGTCGATGCCCACCAACTCTCGCGACGATCGATCGGGCGGCGACCCGCGCCGCGGTGGCCCGCGCGGCCCGCGTCGCGACGGTGGCGGCTTCCGCCGCGACGACGAGCGCGGCGGCTTCCGTCGCGATGACCGCGGCGGCCGTCCCACTGGTGGTGGCTCCGGCCGTCGTGACGACGACCGTGGCGGCTTCCGCCGTGACGAGCGCCGCGACGACCGTCCCTCCTTCCGCCGTGACGATGACCGTGGTGGTTTCCGTCGCGATGAGCGTCGTGATGACCGTGGTCCGCGCCGTGATGACGACCGTGGTGGTTTCCGCCGTGACGAGCGTCGTGACGACCGCCCGTCCTTCCGTCGCGACGACCGTGGTCCGCGCCGCGATGACGACCGTGGCGGTTTCCGCCGCGACGACCGTCGTGACGACCGTCCCTCCTTCCGCCGCGACGACCGTGGTGGCCGTCCTGCCGGCGGTGGTTTCGGTCGCCGTGACGATGACCGTGGTGGTTTCCGTCGCGATGAGCGTCGTGATGACCGTGGTCCGCGTCGCGATGATGACCGTGGTGGCTTCCGCCGTGACGAGCGTCGCGATGACCGTCCCTCCTTCCGTCGTGATGACCGTGGTCCGCGCCGTGACGACGACCGTGGCGGCTTCCGCCGCGACGAGCGTCGCGACGACCGTCCCTCCTTCCGCCGTGACGACGACCGTGGTGGCCCCCGCCGCGACGACCGTCGTGACGAGCGTCCGTCGTTCCGTCGTGATGACCGTGGTCCGCGCCGCGATGACGACCGTGGTGGTTTCCGTCGTGACGAGCGTCGTGACGAGCGTCCGTCGTTCCGTCGTGATGACCGTGGTCCGCGCCGTGACGACGACCGTGGCGGCTTCCGCCGTGACGACTCGCGCGGTGGTGGCTTCCGTCGTGACGAGCGTCGTGACGACCGTCCGTCCTTCCGCCGTGACGACGACCGTGGTGGTTTCCGCCGGGACGACCGCGGCGACCGTGGCCCGCGCGGTCCGCGCCGTGATGACGAGCGTGGCGGCTACCGCGGCCGCGACGACCGCTCGGGCGGTTACGGCCGTCGCGACGACCGCACGCGGGACCGTGACCGGGACCGTGGCGACCGCGAGCCGGTGAAGCGCCTGCCGATTCCGGACGACGTGACCGGCGAGGAGATCGACAAGGACGTCCGGCAGGAGCTGATGAGCCTGCCCAAGACGCTTGCCGAGGACGTCGCCCGCAACCTCGTCATGGTGGCCAAGCTGCTGGACGAGGAGCCGGATCAGGCCTACGAGTACGCGCGGATCGCCCTGCGTCTCGCCTCCCGTGTCGCCGCCGTGCGCGAGGCCGCCGGCTTCGCCGCGTACGCGGTCGGCAAGTACTCCGAGGCGCTGGCCGAGTTCCGTGCCGCGCGGCGGATGACCGGTTCCGTCGAGCTGTGGCCCGTCATGGCGGACTGCGAGCGCGGCATGGGCCGTCCGGAGCGTGCGCTGGCGATGGCCGGTGAGCCCGAGGTACAGAAGCTGGACAAGGCCGGCCAGGTCGAGATGCGCCTGGTGGCCGCCGGCGCCCGCAAGGACATGGGCCAGGCCGAGGCTGCAGTGGTCACGCTGCAGAGCCCCGAGCTGGCGTCGAACTCCGTCCAGCCGTGGACCGCCCGCCTGCGCTACGCGTACGCCGAGGCGCTGCTCGCGGTGGGGCGCGAGAGCGAGGCGCGCGAGTGGTTCGCCAAGGCTCTGGAGGCCGACCAGGGCGGCACGACGAATGCCTCCGACCGGCTCGCCGAGCTGGACGGCGTGGAGTTCACGGACGCGCTCGAGGAGGACGGGGAGGCCGAGGAGCAGGACGGCACGGCCGCTGACGCCGCCGACGCCGTTGAGGCCGCCGGCACCGAGGGCGACAAGAAGGACAAGAAGGACGCCAGCAACGAGAGCTGATCGCTGACCATGCGAAGGGCGGAACTCCCGGAATCGATCCGGGAGTTCCGCCCTTCGTGCATTCAGCGCATCTTGTGCGTCTCAGTTCAGCGCGAGGCTCCGCAGTACCAGGCCCGTCGCCGGCTTGGGGCCGAACGACGTCGACTTGCGCGGCATCGTGACGCCCTGCTCGGCGAGTTCGCGCACGACGTCCTCGCGGACGGGGTGCATCAGCACGGCCGTGCCGCCGTGGCGTTCCGCCTGCTCGACCGCGGCCGCCGTGTCGTGGATGTAGCCGATGTGCTCGGGGTCGTCCGGCACCCGCCAGACGTGCTCCAGGAGCGTCGAGTGCAGGACCGTGGCGTCGAGTTCGCGCCAGGCCCGGGGGCGGTCGGCGGGGATCGTCCGGGCCAGGAGGTCCGGGTCGGGCCGGTCGATCAGGTGGAAGCGGCCGTCGCCGGCGAGGACGAAGGCGTTGCCCGGCTCCTCGCCCACGGCCGCTTCCGCCAGGGCCTCCAGGGCGCGCGGCAGGGGGCCTTCCACGGTGCGGACCCGGAAGGAGCCGCCCAGGGCGGCCAGCGCTTCGGCGGCCGGGAGGCGGTGCAGCAGGCGGTGGATGGCCCGGACGCGGAGCGGGTAGCGGGCGGTGTCCACGAGCAGGACGAGGCCGAAGTCCCAGGGGCCGGGGGCCGGTTGCTCGGCGCGCAGGCGCAGGTAGGTGGCCCAGCGGTGGTGGCCGTCGGCGATGAGGGCCTGCTGGTGGGAGAGGTCCTCGTCGATGCGGGCCAGGTCGCCGGGGTCGGTGACGGACCACAGGCGGTGGGCGTAGCCGTCGTCGGTGGCGGTGGAGAGCAGCGGCTCGGTGCGGATCACCCGTTCGATGACGCCGGCCGCGCCCGTCATGCCGTCGCCGTTGCCGCGGTAGGAGAACAGCAGGGGTTCGAGGTTGGCGCCGGTGCCGCGCATGAGGGCCGTGCGGTCCTCGACGATGTGCGGCATGACGTCCTCGTGGGGGAGGACGACGCCCTCCTCGGGGGGCGTGAGGCGCAGCGCGCCGATGAGGCCGCGCTGCAGAATGCCCTCGCCGCGCTGCTCGTAGACGTAGAGCGCGGGCTCGGGGTCGGGGGCCAGGACATGCTCGTCCTGCCAGCGGCGCAGCGTCTCCGCGGCCAGGCGGTGCCGGTCGGCGGCGGTGGCGGCCTGGGGGAGGATGAGCCGGACGATGTTGTACGGGTCGGCGGTCTCCAGGAGGCGCAGGCCGTCGGGGCGCACGACGACGTCGTACGGCGGCGAGGTGACGGCTGCGAGGCTGCCCACCCGCTCGGGCACGTAGCGCAGCCCTCGGAAGGGGGCGAGCCGGAGCCCCTGTCCTGTGTGGCCGGCGCGGCCACGCCCTGGAGTGCTCATTGGGAAATGCTATGTCCCGGGGCCCGTGCGGCAATGAAATGATCGAGGAAGAGACATACAGCACAGGGAGCGATCACAGCATGAACCAGCAGACCGTCCGGACCCGGCCGAGCGCCAGTGAGCTGCGGCTGAACGAGGCCTACGACACCGCACTGCTGGATCTCGACGGCGTGGTGTACGCGGGCGGCGAGGCGATCGTGCACGCCGTGGAGTCGCTGGGGACGGCCCGGGCGGGCGGGATGCACCTCGCCTACGTGACCAACAACGCGGCCCGGACGCCGGCCACGGTGGCCGCTCACCTGACGGAGCTCGGGGTGCCCGCCGAGCCGGGGGACGTGATCACCTCGGCTCAGGCGGTGGCCCGGCTGATCGCGGACCGACTGCCCGCCGGGTCGAAGGTGTTGGTGATCGGTGCGGAGGGGCTGCGGGTCGCGCTGCGCGAGCGCGGGCTGGTGCCGGTGGAGTCGGCGGACGACGACCCGGCCGCCGTGGCCCAGGGGTTCGGCGGGCCGGAGATGCCGTGGGGACGGCTGATGGAGGCCTCGTACGCGGTGGCGCGGGGGGTGCCGTGGTTCGCGTCGAACACGGACCTGACCATCCCGAGCGCCCGGGGGATCGCGCCGGGGAACGGCGCGGCGGTGCGTGTGGTGGGCCTGGCGACGGGCGCGGTGCCGCAGGTGGCGGGGAAGCCGCTGCCCCCGATGCACCGGGAGACGATCCTGCGGACCGGCGCGGAGCGGCCGTTGGTGGTCGGGGACCGGCTCGACACGGACATCGAGGGGGCGTACGTCGGCGGCGTGGACTCGCTGCTGGTCCTCACCGGGGTGACGTCGGCGGCGGAGCTGATCGCGGCGGAGCCGCGGCACCGGCCGACGTTCGTGGCCGAGGACCTGCGGGGGCTGCTGGTCCCGCAGCCCGTGGTGACGGAGGACGGGCGCTGCGGCGGCTGGACCGCGTCCGTGCGGGGCGACGAGCTGGTGCTGGACGGCGAGGGCGAGCCCGTCGACGGGCTGCGGGCGCTGTGCGCGGCGGGCTGGAGTGCCGCGGGGGACGGGGTGTGCGGGCTGGACGCCGGGAAGGGGTTGGCCCGGCTGGGGCTTTGAGGGCTTCGGCTGCGGGCCGTCCGTGGCTGGGCGCGCAGTTCCCCGCGCCCCTTCGGGGCGCGGTACTAGAGCAGTGACCGCAGTCTCAGTACGTCCCGCAGGCTCGCCTGGATCCTGACGCGGCCGCCGGCCCAGGCGCGGGCGAAGTTCAGCCGGCCGTCGACCAGGGCCACCAGGTCGTCGCCGGTCATCTCCAGGCCGATCTCGGCGCGCCGCTCCGGGACGTCCTGCACCGTGCGGACGTCCTGGATGCGGCCCTCCCTGAGGTGGCCCACGAAGGTCACGCCGAGGTCCGTGAGGTGGCAGCTCAGGGAGCGGTCGGGCGCGGCCGCGGCGCGGAACTCGCCGCTCGCCCCCGCGAGGTGCTCCGCCAGCCGTTCGAGTGCGTCACGGCACTCCTCGATGGTCGCCATCGTCATGGACGGTACCGCAGGGAGAGGGCAACGCCGGGAAACATCCGTTCCGGGGTAGCGTCGGAGTCATGACCGACGTGACCGACCCGACGCAGCCCCTCGGCGTCGTGTGCACCCCCACCGGCCACCCCGAGGTGGACGCCGGGCTGGCCCGGCTCGCCGACGCCGACCACCTCGCGGTGAGCGGTCACCTGGAGGTGTACGAGGATGTACACAGGGGGCTGCGCGAGACGCTCGCCGCGCTCGACCAGCGCCCCGGCCCGCCCGGGCCTCCGCACTCGCACGACAACAGGAGCTGAACCGCACGTGGCAGTGACCCGCCGCCGACTGGACGCCGAGCTGGTGCGCCGCAAAATGGCCCGTTCGCGCGAGCACGCGAGCCAGCTGATCGCGGCCGGCCGCGTCACCGTCGGCGGGGCGACCGCGTCCAAGGCCGCCACCCAGGTGGAGACCAGCGCGGCCCTCGTCGTCGTCGGTGACGAGAGCGATCCGGACTACGTCTCGCGCGGCGGGCACAAGCTCGCAGGTGCGCTGGCCGCCTTCGTGCCTCGGGGCCTCGTGGTGGAGGGCCGCCGGGCGCTGGACGCGGGGGCGTCGACGGGCGGGTTCACGGACGTCCTGCTGCGGTCCGGCGCGGCCCATGTCGTCGCCGTCGACGTCGGCTACGGGCAGCTCGCCTGGTCGCTGCAGAGCGACGAGCGGGTCACCGTGAAGGACCGTACGAACGTACGCGAGTTGACGCTGGAGCAGATCGACGACGTGCCCGTCGACATCGTCGTCGGCGACCTGTCCTTCATCCCGCTCGGCCTGGTGCTGCCCGCGCTCGTGCGCTGTGCGGCCCCCGACGCCGACCTCGTGCTCATGGTCAAGCCGCAGTTCGAGGTGGGCAAGGAGCGGCTGGGCAGCGGCGGCGTGGTGCGCAGCGCCGAGCTGCGCGCCGAGGCCGTGCGCGGCGTCGCCGGGCGCGCCGCCGAGCTCGGACTGGGCGTACTCGGGGTTACGGCCAGCCCGCTGCCGGGGCCCTCCGGCAACGTCGAGTACTTTCTGTGGCTGCGCGCCGGTGCGCCCGAACTGGACCCGGCGGACGTTGACCGTGCAGTGGCGGAGGGGCCCCGTTGACCACTTCAGAAGCACCATCGACAGCAACACCGTCCGGGACGGGCTCACGCACCGTCTTCCTTCTCGCGCACACGGGACGGCCCGCGGCCATCCGGAGTGCGGAACTCGTCGTCAACGGGCTGCTGCGCTGCGGCATCGGGGTGCGGGTCCTCGCCGAGGAGGCCTGCGACCTGCCGCTGCCGGCCTCGGCCGAGCGCGTGGAGACGGGACCCGGACACCCGGACGCCCTCGCGGGCTGCGAACTGCTGGTGGTGCTGGGGGGTGACGGCACGCTGCTGCGCGGCGCCGAGTTCGCCCGGGTGTCCGGGGTGCCCATGCTGGGCGTCAACCTTGGGCGGGTCGGCTTCCTGGCCGAGGCCGAGCGGGACGACCTGGACAAGGTCGTCGACCGTGTCGTGACGCGCGCCTACGAGGTCGAGGAGCGGATGACCCTCGACGTGCTCGTGCGCACCGACGGCGAGATCGTGCACCGGGACTGGGCGCTGAACGAGGCGTCCGTGGAGAAGGCGGCGCGCGAGCGCATGCTGGAGGTCGTCACCGAGGTGGACGGGCGGCCGGTGTCGCGGTTCGGCGGCGACGGTGTGGTGTGCGCGACGCCGACCGGGTCGACCGCCTATGCGTTCTCGGCCGGCGGGCCGGTGGTGTGGCCCGAGGTCGAGGCGCTGCTGATGGTGCCGATCAGCGCGCACGCGCTGTTCGCCAAGCCGCTGGTGACGGCGCCGGATTCGGTGCTGGCGGTGGAGGTGCAGCCGGAGACGCCGAACGGGGTGCTGTGGTGCGACGGCCGGCGCAGCGTGGAGCTGCCGGCCGGGGCGCGGGTGGAGGTGCGGCGGGGGGCCGTGCCGGTGCGCTTGGCGCGGTTGCATCATGCTTCGTTCACCGACCGGTTGGTCGCGAAGTTCGCGTTGCCCGTTGCCGGGTGGCGGGGGGCGCCGCACTAGTGCGGTTGCGCCCTGAAGGGGCGCGGGGAACTGCGCGATCAGCCACCGACGGCCTGCAGCCGACGCACCACCCCAGGGGTCCGGGGCGAAGCCCCGAGAACCTCGACTGCGGGCGCGTCGTGGTTGCTCGCGCAGTTCCCCGCGCCCCTGACGGGGCGCCTGGCCTCCGCCAGCGCCGAATCACGGCCCGAGGCCAGCTCCTCCTCCGTGAAGACCGGCGTCACGACATCCGGGGCGATACCCCGGATGTCGTACGTCGTCCTGCCGTCCCGGGCGTCCACGAACTCCTCGTTCGGCAGGCCGAAGGTCCAGCCGTTCGGGAGGCGGCGGTCCAGGACGTCCGAGAACGAGCCCTGCGTGTTCTCGCCGATGCGGACGGGCGCGGGTGTGCGGCCCATGAGGGCCTGCGTCGTGGTCTCGCCCGCACTGATCGTCAGGCGGCCGGTGAGGACGGCCACTTGGCCCGTCCAGACCGGGCCGCCGCGGTGCGGGGCGACCCGCACCGGCTCGGCGGGCGTGAAACTCCCCGGGTTCTGCGGGTCGTTGCGCCCGTGCTTGAGGTAGGCGGTGTACGGACGGTCCGTCAGCCGCTCGGCCACGCGCAGGCCCAGCCGGTCCGAACCGCCGCCGTTGAAGCGGAGGTCGAGGACCAGGCCGCGCAGGGAGGCCGTGCGTTCCGGGGTGAGGACGGCGTCCAGGGCGCGGTCGAGTTCGGCGCTGTCCGCCTCGTACGTGCCGTCCTTCGTGTAGCCCTCGAAGCGCGTGATGCGCAGGTAGCCGGTGCCGTCCGGGAGGTCGGCGTAGGAGACGGCGCCCTGCGCCCAGGACTGCAGGGGAACGCCGACGGCGTGCGCGACCGCCTTGTCGATGCGCGCGATCGACTCGCGCGTCGGCGTGGTGGTGTCCGCGCGGTGACCCGCGTACAGCTTGGTGAAGTCGTCGCCGGCGCCGTTCTTCAGGTAGGTGTGGCCGTCGCGGAGCGGCTCGATCATCTGCTGCAGGACGGCGAACAGTTCGTCCGGGGTGGTCCGGGCGCTGACCCGGGGGCGGTAGCGGTCGCGTACGGCCTGCCAGTCGATGCCGCGGGCGGCGAAGAAGGGGTAGTTCTCGGCGTACGTCTGCCAGAAGGTGTCGAAGACCGCCCGCGGGTCCTGGGCCGGGTGCGGGTCGCGGCAGGCGGCGGGCAGGGCGGCGATGCGCCGCAGGGTGCGGTGGCCGGCGTCGTCCGCCTGGCTCAGCCGGGCGCGGCCGGGACCGGCGGCGGTCAGCGTGACCGGGGCCTCGCCCTGCTGCCGGAACGGGCCGTCGGCGCGGGGGCGGGACGTGTCCATGCCGCTCGGCAGGCAGCCGGCGGCCGTGGTCTCGTAGCTGCGCAGGCGGCGGCCGTCCTGGTCGACGGAGACGACCGTTCCGTAGCCGTCCGTCCGCCACACGCCGTCCAGGGAGCCCGGGGAGCGTGAGCCGGCGGCCACGGCCGTGGCGCCCGCGACGGTGGCCAGGGTGACGGCGGTGGCGAGCACGATCGTGGCGGCGCGGCGGCCGCGGACTCGGGTGGTCATGCTCCGAGCCTGGCCCCGCAAGGGCTGTCGGGGCCATGGAGCGGTCACCCGGACCGGTGGTGGGGCTGCCCCCAGGAGGGTGAGTGGGGGAGGCCGTCGCGAGGCGGCCCCGGAACCTCGTATGGTCGTATCCGTGTTGGAGGAGATGCGGATCCGGTCCTTGGGCGTCATTGACGACGCGGTGGTCGAGCTGTCACCCGGTTTCACCGCGGTGACGGGCGAGACGGGTGCCGGCAAGACCATGGTGGTCACGAGCCTGGGGCTGCTGCTCGGCGGGCGCGCCGACCCTGCGCTGGTGCGGGTCGGGGCCAAGGCTGCGGTGGTCGAGGGCCGACTCGCCGTCGACCGCGGTTCGGCCGTGGCCGTACGGGCGGAGGAGGCGGGTGCCGAACTCGACGACGGCACGCTGCTGATCAGCCGCACCCTCTCCGCGGAGGGGCGCTCGCGCGCCCATCTCGGCGGGCGCAGCGTGCCCGTGGGGCTGCTGGGCGAGCTCTCCGAGGAACTCGTCGCCGTCCACGGGCAGACCGACCAGCAGGGGCTGCTGCGGTCCGCCCGGCAGCGGGAGGCCCTCGACCGGTACGCGGGCGCCGCGGTGTCCGTGCCGCTGGCCAAGTACACCGACGTCCACCGCCGGCTGCGCGCCGTCGCCGCCGAGCTGACGGAGCTGACCACGCGGGCGCGCGAGCGCGCCCAGGAAGCGGATCTGCTGCGCTTCGGCCTGGACGAGATCGCCGCCGTCGAGCCGGTGGCCGGCGAGGACACCGAACTGGCCGCCGAGGCCGAGCGGCTCGGGCACGCCGAGGCGCTCGCCGCTGCGGCCACTGCGGCGCATGCGGCCGTCGTCGGCAATCCCGAGGATCCTGAGGGTGTTGATGCGGCGACGCTGGTCGCCGGGGCGTTGCGGGCCGTGGAGGCTGTTCGGGCCCATGATCCTGTTCTCGCGGGGCTTTCCGAGCGGCTCGGGGAGATCGGGATCCTGCTGGGGGACGTGGCCGGGGAGCTTGCGGGGTATGCGGATGATCTTGACGCCGATCCGCGGCGGCTGGCCGCCGTGGAGGAGCGGCGGGCCGCTCTTGCCCATCTGACGCGCAAGTACGGGTCGGATGTGGAGGAAGTGCTCGCGTGGGCCGAGCGGAGTGCCGAGCGGCTCGGCGAGTTGGACGGCGATGACGACCGGATCGGCGAGCTCGTCGCCGAGCGGGATGCGTTGCGGGGCGAACTCGGGGCGCTGGCACAGGAGCTGAGCGAGGCACGGGCGGAAGCGGCGAAGCGTTTCGCTGACGCGGTCACCGCGGAGTTGGCGGAGCTGGCCATGCCGCATGCGCGGGTGGCTTTTTCGGTGCGGCAGTCCGAGGCGGCGGACGCCGAGGCCGGTATCGAGGTCGCCGGGCGCGCTGTCGAGTACGGCCCGTACGGGGCCGACGAGGTCGAGCTGCTCCTCACCCCGCATCCGGGCGCTCAGGCGCGGCCCATCGCCAAGGGGGCCTCGGGGGGTGAGCTCTCGCGGGTGATGCTGGCCGTCGAGGTTGTCTTTGCCGGGACCGATCCGGTGCCTACGTATTTGTTCGATGAGGTTGATGCGGGGGTTGGAGGCAGGGCTGCTGTCGAGATCGGGCGGCGGCTCGCCAAGCTCGCGGAATCCGCGCAGGTTGTTGTGGTGACGCATCTGCCGCAGGTTGCTGCTTTTGCGGACCGGCATTTGGTTGTTGAGAAGACGCATGACGGGTCCGTGACGCGGAGCGGGGTGCGGGCCATGGAGGGCGAGGCCCGGGTGCGGGAGTTGTCCCGGATGCTGGCCGGCCAGGAGGACTCGGAGTCGGCTCGGGCGCATGCGGAGGAGCTGTTGGCCGTGGCCGGTGCCGTCCGTCGTTCGGGTCGGGGGCGGGCCGGGAGCGGGGCGGGCCCTTCCGGGGACTGAACTTTTTGCGGCGGTCCGTTCCACGCGAGGGTGCCCTCTCCTGTCGCCGCAAAAAGTTTTTACGTCCCTCTCCAGGGCCCGCCCCGCTCCCACCCCGCCCCCTCGCGCCGCCGTCTCGGCACCACCTCTGTAGCTTGGGGCCTCTGTAGCCTGGGGTGGGTGATCATGCAGCGGAAGTGGGCGGGGTTGGGGTTCGGGGCTGCTTCTCTTGTCTCGCGCGGGGTTTACGGGGCTTTGCGTGCCCGTAAACCCGGTGGGCCCCGGGTGTGGGAACGGGTCAACCGCGCTGGGCGGGGCGTTGATCTGTGCGCCGGCCCTGCGGCGGCTGCGGGGGTTCTTGCGGGGTTCGCTTCTCTTCCTCCACGGGATCGAGGGGCCGGGGTGTTGGTTGTTGTGGCTTCTGCCGTGTGCGGGGCTTACGACGACCATGCGGGTGCCGGGGATTCCCGGCGGGGGTTTCGGGCGCACCTTGCCGCTCTGCGCGAGCGGGAAGTCACCAGCGGGGCGGTCAAGCTCTTCGGGATCGGGGGCGCCGGGCTCGTCGCCGGGGCTGTGCTGCGGCCGCGGGTGGTCGACAAGGTGCTTGCGGGGGTTGTCATTGCCGGGTCTGCACACCTCGTGAACTTGCTGGACGTCCGGCCCGGTCGGGCCGCCGGTGCCGTGGTGGCGCTCGGGCTGCCGGGAATGGTGCGGGGTGTGGATGCGGCGGCCGCCCCTGTCGGTGCCGCCGTGGCCCTGTTGAAGGACGACCTCGCCGCGCGCACCATGCTCGGCGACACCGGCGCGCACGCCCTCGGTGCCGGGCTCGGGACGGTCGTGGTGGCGGGCAACGGCCGTACGGGGCTGGCGTTGCACGCCGCCGCCCTGGTGGCCGTGGCCCTGGTCATGGAGGTCAAGAGTCCCCAAAGCGGGTGAATCCGTTGATGTGCGGGCGAGGTAGGGCGGCCGACCCTCGGTACGGCGGTGCCGGGATGTCGGCGGGGGCTGGCATCCTGGGCGCAGCACCTCGCCGTACGCCTCTGCCCGACGACGACCCAGGAGCTTCCCCCGCGTGAGCAGCACACCGGCCCGGCCGCCCCTGCACGCCGTTCAAGTCCTGGGCAGCGGGAGTGCCGGGAGCGGCGCACACGTGCGGTCGCTGGCTGCCGGGCTCGTGGCGCACGGGCTGCGGGTGACGGTGTGCGCGCCGCCGCGGACGGGCGAGGAGTTCGGAATCCCTGACTCCGGCGCTGTGTTCACCCCGCTGCGCCCGGGAACGGACGCCCTGGCCGTCGCGGACATCCGCGCGGTCAGCGAGGGCGCGGACGTGGTGCACGCGCACGGCCTGAAGTCGGGTGTGCTGGCTGCGCTCGCGCTGCGCGGCCGTCCGACGCCGCTGGTGGTCACCTGGCACACCCGGGTGCGTGCCGCGGGCACGCGGGCCCATGTCGTGCGCCTGATGGAGCGCCGTGCCGCGCGCACCGCGGCGGTGGTGCTCGGTGCTTCGTCGGAGCTCGTGGACCAGGCGCGGCTGCGCGGGGCGCGCGACGCCCGGCTGGCGCCGGTGGCGGTGCCGGCCCCGCGGCCCGTGCCGGATCCCGAGCCGGACGACACCCTGCGGCTCAAAGCACGGGCTGAACTGGGCGCGGTGGCACGGCCGTTGCTGGTGACCGTCGGCCGGCTGGAGCCCGGACAGGGCTACGGGACACTGCTGGACGCGGCCCGGGTCTGGCGGGAACTGGACCCTGAGCCGCTGCTGATCGTGGCGGGAGAGGGGCGTGAACGGCCGCAGCTGCAGCGCAGGATCGAGTCCGAGGGACTCCCCGTCCAGTTGGTCGGACGACGTGACGACGTGCCCGAGCTGCTGGCGGTGGCCGATGTGGCCGTGCTGCCGGGCTGTTGGGAAGCGCGCTCGCTCCTCGCCCAGGAGGCCCTCCACGCCGGAGTGCCACTGGTCGCGGTGGAGGCCCGCGGAGTCCCGGAGCTGGTGGGCGACGCGGCCGAACTGGTCCCCTGCGGAGACGCGACCGCACTGGCCGACGCAGTGGCCCGGCTCCTGGAAGACCCGATCCGCTGCGACCGGTTGGTACGAGCAGGACGCCGCCAGGCGGCAGGCTGGCCGTCGGAGGACGACACGGTGGCGCACGTCCTGAGCGTGTACGACGAACTGGGCCGACGCGACTGACCGACCGACGCGACCGACCACGGGCGCGAGGGGGTGGGGCGGGGGCGGGACGGGTCCTGGAGAGGGACGTAAAAACTTTTTGTGGCGAAAGTGCGGGGCACCCTCGCGCGGAACGGACCGTCACAAAAAGTTCAGTCCCCGGAAGGACCCGTCCCGCCCCCGCCCCACCCCCGACCCACGACGTGCCGCCGCGCCCGCAACGCAACACCCAGCGCCAGCGCCGCGTCCGGATCCTCCAGTTCGACCCCCAGCAGCCGCTCGATCCGCCCCAGCCGGTCGTACAGCGTCTGCCGGTTGACGTGCAGCTCCCGCGCGGTCTCGGCCTTCCGCCCCGCGTGCGCCAGGCAGGCCTCCAGCGTCGGCAGCAACGAGGGCCGCGCCGACCGGTCATGGGCCAGCAACGGCCCGAGGACCCGCTCGACAAAAGCGGCCAGGTCTCCGTCACCCCGCAACCGCCACAGCAGCACGTCCACGTCGAGCCGCCGCACGTCGTACCACTCCCTGTCCGGCAGCCCCTGCGCCGCCGTAGCAGCCTCCGCGGCATGCCGCAGCGCACCTCCCACCGACTCCCACGTCGAGGCGACCCCGGCCACGACCACCGGCGGCGTCCGAAAGCCCGCCCGCTCCGCCCCGGACCGCAGCGCGGCCGCCACCCGCCCCGCCACCGCGGCCCGTTCGGCCTCGTCCCGGAGCCCGGCCAGCACCGGAACACGGCCCTCCGGGAGTCGTACGCCCAGCAGCAGCGGCACCCCCACCGCCCGCAGCTCCTCCTGCACCGCGCACGCCAGCGCGGCCCAACCGTCCGCCGGCACCAGGCCGGTGGCCATCCGCATCACCAGCGGCAGCAACGGCCCGTCGCCGGGCCGGAAGCCGAGCACCCGGGCCTGTGCGGGCGCGTCCGCCGCGTCGAGCCGCTCCCCGGCGAGGTCGGTGAGGAAGTCGCCGCGCCCCCGGGCGGCAAGTTCCTCCTCCTGGCGGGCCTGCAGCAGGACGACGGCGAGCAGCCCGGCGGCCCGGTCGGCGGCGATGCGGTGCACGGGCGCGAGGGGCACGTTCACGGGCAGCACCACGAGCCGGGCCCGCACGGCACCGGCCCCGGGCCCCTGCCCCGGCACGTCCGTGACGACGCTGCCCGCGAGCGAGGCCCCCCGCAGCCCGTCCCAGACCTGGAGCGGATCGGCGCCCCCGCCCCGGCCTCCACCCCCGCCTCCCGGCCCGGCGGCGTACAGCAGCCGCCCCTCCGCGGTCTCCAGGAAGACCGGGTTGCCGGTGAAGTCGGCGAACAGCCGCAGCACTTCGGGTACACCGCCCCCGCCCAGCAGCACCTCGGTGCACTGCCGGTGCACCTCCTCGGCGCGCTGCAGCAGGGCGTAGTGCTGGTTGACGAGCTCGGTGTGGATCTCCTCGGTGACCGCGACGAACGGGACCTCCCGGTGCAGCTGGACCAGCGGCAGCCCGCACGAGCGGGCGGTGTCCACCACGGCGGCGGGCAGGCTGGGGAACCGGGCCCCGAGCTCGACGACCAGGGCCGCGATGTCCCGTTCGGCCAGCCTCCGGACGAAGGCCCGCTGTTCGGCGGGGCGGCTGCCCAGGCCCAGCCCGGTGGTCAGCAGGAGCTCGCCGCCCTTGAGGAGGGCGGCGATGTTGGGGGCCTCGCCCGCGTGCACCCAGCGCACGGGCCGGTGCAGCCGGTCGGCGGCGGCCACGACCTCGGGCAGCCCCCGGCGCAGGGCGGGCAGTTCGAGGGCGCGCGCCACCGTGATCGTCCCCTGCGGGCCCGGCGGGAGGGCGTGCTGTTCCATGCCCGGAACCTACCGTCCCGCGGGCGGACCTGCGCCCCTACGCTGTCGCGCATGACCGCAGCCCCCGGCCCCTCGCCCAACTCGCCGGAGATATCCGGTATATCGACAGAACAGCAGAAGGCCTGCACTCAAAAGGCGGCGGTCCAGCGCCGCACACTCAGGGTGCTGATGTCGGCACAGGTGGTGGCCGGCGTCGGCATGGGTTCGATGATCTCCTCGGGCGGGCTGCTGGTCGAGCACCTCTCCGGCTCGCAGGCGACGGCCGGCCTCGCCACCACCCTGGCCACGCTCGGCGCGGCGCTGCTGTCCGTGCCGCTGGCCGCGCTCTCCCGGGCGCGCGGGCGCCGGACCGGCCTCGGCGCGGGATGGCTGATCGCGGCCGCGGGGGCGCTGACGGTGCCGCTGGCGGCCGGGGCGGGCCTGCTGCCGGTGACCCTGCTGGGGATGCTGCTGATCGGTGCGGCGAGCGCCGCCAACCTGCAGTCCCGCTACGCGGCCACCGACCTCGCGGAGCCCCGCGCCCGTGCGGGCGCACTCTCCCTGGTCGTGTGGTCCACGACGCTCGGCAGCGTGCTGGGACCCAACCTCAGCGGCCCCGGGGCGGTGCTGGCCCGGCCGCTCGGACTGCCGGACGCGGCGGGGACGTTCGTGTTCTCGGTGGTGGCCTTCCTCCTCGGCTGGCTGATCATCCACACCGGCCTGCGACCGGACCCGCTCCTGCTGGCCCAGGAGCAGCAGCCCGAGGCCTCCGGCCCGGACGAGCGGAAGGAGGGCTTCGCGGCCCGCATGCGCACCGCGCTGCGTCATGTCGCCGCGTCCCCGGCCGCGTTGACGGGCCTGGCCGCCCTGGTGCTGGGGCATGCGGTGATGGTCTCCGTGATGACGATGACGCCCGTCCATCTCGCCCACGAGGGCGCCTCGTTGAGCATCGTGGGCTTCACGGTCAGCCTGCACGTGGCCGGGATGTATGCGCTCTCGCCGCTGGTGGGCCGGGCGGCGGACCGGTTCGGCAGGGTGCCGGTGATCCTGCTGGGGCAGGTGGTCTACGTGGCCGCCACCCTGCTGGCCGGCACCGCGGGGAACCGCCAATGGGCCGTGGCGGCGGGGCTGTTCCTGCTGGGCGCAGGCTGGTCCTGCGCCACGGTCGCGGGGTCGACGCTGCTGAGCGAGTCCGTGGACGCCGCGCACCGCCCGGAGGTGCAGGGGATGTCGGACACCCTGATGAACCTGGTCGGTGCGGCGGGCGGCGCGCTCTCCGGAGCGCTGACCGCGGTGTACGGCTACGGCGGGCTCAACGCCGCCGCAGCCGTCCTCGCCCTTCCCGTCGGGGCGCTCGCGCTGTGGTTCAGCCTCCGAACGCGCTCGACGCGGTGAGCCGCAGCGCGGTGTCGATCAGCGGCACGTGGCTGAACGCCTGCGGGAAGTTGCCGACCTGCCGCTGCAGCCGCGGATCCCACTCCTCCGCGAGCAGGCCCAGGTCGTTGCGCAGGCCCAGCAGCTTCTCGAAGAGCTGGCGGGCCTCGTCGACCCGGCCGATCATCGCCAGGTCGTCGGCGAGCCAGAACGAGCAGGCCAGGAAGGCCCCTTCGTCCCCTTCGAGGCCGTCCACCCCGGCCTCGGAGCCGGTGGTCGGGTAGCGCAGCACGAAGCCGTCGGGGGTGGACAGCTCGCGCTGGATGGCCTCGATGGTGCCGATGACGCGCTTGTCGTCGGGGGGCAGGAAGCCCATCTGCGGGATCAGCAGCAGGGAGGCGTCCAGTTCCTTCGAGCCGTAGGACTGCGTGAAGGTGTTGCGCTCCTTGTCGTACCCCTTGTCGCACACGTCCCGGTGGATGTCCTCGCGCAGCTCGCGCCAGCGCTCCAGCGGCCCGTCGACGTCGCCGGACTCGATGAGCTTGATGGTGCGGTCGACGGCGACCCAGGCCATCACCTTGGAGTGGACGAAGTGCCGGCGCGGGCCGCGCACCTCCCAGATGCCCTCGTCGGGCTCGGTCCAGTGGTCCTCGAGGTAGCCGATGAGCCGCAGCTGGAGCAGGGACGCATAGTCGTTGCGGGCGAGCCCGGTCATATGGGCCAGGTGCAGGGCCTCGGTGACCTCGCCGTAGACGTCGAGCTGGAGCTGGCCGGCGGCGCCGTTGCCGACGCGCACGGGCCGGGAGTTCTCGTAGCCGGGCAGCCAGTCCAGCTCGCTCTCGCCCAGTTCTCGCTCACCGGCGATGCCGTACATGATCTGCAGGTTCTCGGGGTCGCCGGCGACCGCGCGCAGCAGCCACTCGCGCCAGGCCCGGGCCTCCTCGCGGTAGCCGGTGCGCAGCAGGGAGGAGAGGGTGATCGCGGCGTCGCGCAGCCAGGTGAACCGGTAGTCCCAGTTCCGGACGCCGCCGATCTCCTCGGGCAGCGAGGTGGTGGGGGCGGCCACGATGCCGCCGGTGGGGGCGTAGGTGAGCGCCTTGAGGGTGATCAGCGAGCGGACCACCGCGTCCCGGTAGGGGCCGTGGTACGTGCAGTGCGCCACCCACTCCCGCCAGAACTCCTCCGTGGCCTCCAGCGACCCCTCGGGGTCGGGCAGCGCGGGCGCCTCGCGGTGCGAGGGCTGCCAGCTGATGGTGAAGGCGACGCGCTCACCGGGGGAGACGGTGAAGTCGGAGTAGGTGGTGAGGTCCTTGCCGAAGGTGTCGGCCGCGGTGTCCAGCCAGACGGAGTCGGGGCCCGCGACGGCCACCGTGCGCTCGCCCACCTTGTGCACCCACGGCACGACGCGCCCGTAGGAGAACCGCATCCGCAGCGCCGAGCGCATCGGCACCCGGCCGCTGACGCCCTCCACGATCCGGATCAGCTGGGGGGCACCGTCACGGGGAGGCATGAAGTCGATCACCCGGACGGTACCTCGCGGAGTGTCCCACTCGGATTCGAGCACGAGGGAATCCCCCCGGTACCGGCGGCGGTCGGCGCGCGGCGGAGCCGCCCCCGAGGGGTGCGCCGGGCCGATCCGCCAGTAGCCGTGTTCCTCCGTGCCGAGCAGTCCGGCGAACGCCGCGTGGGAATCGAATCGCGGCAGGCACAGCCAGTCGGCCGTGCCGTCCCGGCAGACCAGGGCGGCGGTCTGCATGTCGCCGATCAGTGCGTAGTCCTCGATACGCCCGGCCACGTCATCTCCAGTCGAACGGCATCGTGACCCCGGGGGGTCCTTGGCGGTCAAGAGATCTTTCGGCGAGCTCTGCTTCCGGGTTCCAGGGGGCATCTTCTGGGGGGCACCTCCCTGGGGGCACCCCCAGCGGTAGCTGGGGGAAGCTGGGGAGAGACGGTGCCGTGCCGGCCGGCTCGCTGCATGTGTCCGAGCAGGATACGACGCGGAGTTGGGACACGCGCGACGGTTGGCGGCGGAATCTGTGCCGAATGGGTGGCCTGTGACGCAGGGGGCGCGAGGCCGTCGCACCGCGTCACCGGGCGCGCCCGGCTCCGGGCGCTGATACCCTGGTACCCCGTGGACCGGAGGGCGCAAGACCCCCCAACCGCAGCGACGGCACCCCCGAAAACAACCGGGTGATCGCCGGTACGCATCCTCCACTCGCGACCACGGGAGCCCCCCTTTGGCCATTGCCGCAAAGCCCACGACGACCAAGCACCTCTTCGTCACCGGGGGTGTCGCCTCCTCGCTCGGCAAGGGGCTGACCGCCTCCAGCCTGGGCGCGCTGCTGAAGGCGCGGGGCCTGCGGGTGACGATGCAGAAGCTCGACCCGTACCTCAACGTCGACCCGGGCACGATGAACCCGTTCCAGCACGGTGAGGTCTTCGTCACCAACGACGGTGCCGAGACGGACCTGGACATCGGCCACTACGAGCGCTTCCTGGACGTCGACCTCGACGGCTCCGCGAACGTCACCACCGGCCAGGTGTACTCCTCGGTGATCGCCAAGGAGCGGCGCGGCGAGTACCTGGGCGACACCGTCCAGGTCATCCCGCACATCACCAACGAGATCAAGCACCGCATCCGCCGCATGGCCACCGACGACGTCGACGTCGTCATCACCGAGGTCGGCGGCACCGTCGGCGACATCGAGTCGCTGCCGTTCCTGGAGACCGTCCGCCAGGTCCGCCACGAGGTCGGCCGGGACAACGTCTTCGTCGTCCACATCTCCCTGCTGCCCTACATCGGCCCGTCCGGCGAGCTGAAGACCAAGCCGACCCAGCACTCCGTGGCCGCGCTGCGCAACATCGGCATCCAGCCCGACGCGATCGTGCTGCGCGCCGACCGCGAGGTCCCCACCGCCATCAAGCGCAAGATCTCGCTGATGTGCGACGTGGACGAGGACGCCGTGGTCGCCGCGATCGACGCCAAGTCGATCTACGACATCCCGAAGGTCCTGCACACCGAGGGTCTGGACGCCTACGTCGTGCGCAAGCTCGACCTGCCGTTCCGCGACGTGGACTGGGCGCAGTGGGACGACCTGCTGGAGCGCGTCCACCAGCCCGACCACGAGGTCACCGTGGCGCTGGTCGGCAAGTACATCGACCTGCCGGACGCCTACCTGTCGGTGACCGAGGCCATCCGCGCGGGCGGCTTCGCCAACAAGGCCCGCGTGAAGATCAAGTGGGTCACCTCCGACGACTGCAAGACCCCCGCGGGTGCCAAGAAGCAGCTGGCGGACGTGGACGCGATCTGCGTGCCCGGCGGCTTCGGCGACCGTGGTGTCGACGGCAAGGTCGGCGCGATCACCTACGCCCGTGAGAACAAGGTCCCGCTGCTGGGCCTGTGCCTCGGCCTGCAGTGCGTCGTCATCGAGGCCGCCCGCAACCTGGCCGGCATCGAGGGCGCGAACTCCACCGAGTTCGACGCGGCCACCGCGCACCCGGTGATCTCCACGATGGCCGAGCAGATGGACATCGTCGCCGGCGAGGGCGACATGGGCGGAACGATGCGCCTGGGCATGTACCCGGCCAAGCTCGCCGAGGGCTCCATCGTCCGCGAGGTCTACGGCGACCAGCCGTACGTGGAGGAGCGCCACCGTCACCGCTACGAGGTGAACAACGCCTACCGCGCCGAGCTGGAGAAGAAGGCCGGTATCCAGTTCTCCGGCACCTCCCCGGACAACAAGCTCGTCGAGTACGTCGAGTACCCGCGCGAGGTGCACCCCTACCTGGTGGCCACCCAGGCCCACCCGGAGCTGCGCTCGCGCCCGACCCGCCCGCACCCGCTCTTCGCGGGCCTGATCAAGGCGGCCGTGCAGCGCCAGCAGGGCTGATCTGTACGGTGGAACCGGGGTGAGGACTCCCTTGCGGGAGCCCCTCGCCCCGGTTTCTGCTTTCCGGAGACGTAAGGACGGACAGACGGACATGGGCAGCACGGTCATCAAGGACACCGCCGAGGAATGGCGCGTCGTCGCCGGCGAGACGCCGTTCACCGGCAACAAGACGAGCGTGCGCACGGACGAGGTGGTGATGCCGGACGGCACCGTCGTCAAGCGCGACTACCAGGTGCACCCCGGCTCGGTCGCCGTGCTCGCCCTGGACGACCGGGACCGGGTGCTGGTGCTGCGCCAGTACCGGCACCCCGTGCGGCAGAAGCTGTGGGAGATCCCGGCCGGCCTGCTGGACGTCCCCGGCGAGAACCCGCTGCGGGCCGCCCAGCGCGAGCTGTACGAGGAGGCCCACGTCAAGGCCGAGGACTGGCAGGTGCTGACCGACGTCTACACGACGCCCGGCGGCTGCGACGAGGCCGTCCGCGTCTTCCTCGCCCGCGGCATCTCCGAGGCGGAGGGCGAGCGCTTCGACGTCGAGGAGGAAGAGGCGGACATGGAGCTCGCCAGGGTTCCGGTGGCGGACCTGGTGCGGGGCGTGCTGGCGGGGGAGCTGCACAACAACTGCCTGGTGGTGGGCGTCCTTTCACTGGTCGCGGCGCGGACGGGCGACGGGCTCGATGCCCTGCGCCCGGCCGATGCGCCGTGGCCGGCGCGGCCGTTCGAGGCGTAGGGGCTCCGCCCCGAGGGCGGCGCCCCGTCAGGGGCGCGGGGAACTGCGCGACCAGCCACCGGCGGCCTGCAGCCGACGCACCGCCCCGGGAAGGCGGCACGTCATCTGCGGGTGCACTGTGGTTGCTCGCGCAGTTCCCCGCGCCGGGCCTACCATCAGCCGACCCGAATAGGTGATCTTCTCCGGGGCCGGGCTCCCGGCATCCGTTCGCGCCTCACGCAGTGAACTAGGCTCGTTGCGTCACGGCCGCATCCGCGGCCGGCAGGTGGACGGGAGTGGACCCGTGGCGGAGGCCGGGAGAGCGCAGCAGACCGGGGTGAGGAGGCGTCAGGCCCCGCCTCCCTCTCACCCCTTCGTCGGCAGGGCGCGTGAGATCAAGGAGCTGCGCGAGGACATCGTGCGCGCCGGGCTCGACACTCTTTCGGGTCGCAAACGCCCCCGCAGCCGGGTGCTGCTCATCGCCGGCCAGCCCGGTTCCGGCCGCACCGCGCTCGCCGAGGAGCTGGCCCGGCAGCTGGCCGGGGACTACCCGGACGGAGTACTCCGCGCCCGCCTCACGGGTGCCGACGGGGAGCCCGTCCCCACCGAGCGCACCGCCCGGGCCCTGCTCGCCGCGCTCGGGGCGCCCGTCCCCGCGGGGGCGGAGGAGGACGTGCTCGCCGCCGCCCTGCGCCGGGCCCTGGACGGGCGCCGCGCGCTGATCGTGCTGGACGACGCGGCGGGCGCCGAACAGGTCGACCCGCTGCTGCCGGACGAGTCCGACTGCCTCGTCGTCGCCGTCTCCCGCGGCCCGCTGACCGGGGTGCCGGACGTCCGGCCGTGCACCCTCGGCGGGCTGGACACCCATGCCGCCGTCAAACTCCTGGAGCGGTACGGCGGTCACCGCATCACCTGCGACCCGGTGGCCGCGGCGGCGGTCGCCGAGGAGTGCGGCAGCCAGCCCGCGGCGCTGATCCTGGTCGGCGGCTGGCTGGCGGCCCGGCCCAAGATGTCGGTGCTCGAGGTGGTCAAGCGGCTGCGCGAGCAGGGGGCCGAGAATGCGGGGCGGCCGCTGGCGCGGGCGTTCTGGCTCGCCTACGAGTCCCTGCCGGCGGCCGCCGCCCGCACCCTGCACCTGCTCGCCCTGGCCCCCGCCGGGCTCGTCGACGCGCACACCGCCTCCGCGCTGGCCGGCTGTTCGCTCTCCACGGCCGAGAGCCTGCTGGAGGACTTCACCGTGCGGGGCATGCTGCGCCCCGAGACCCCCGGGGGAGCGCCCGACTGCGGGCTGCCGCCGCAGTACCGGGTGCCGGGCTGTCTGACGCCGCTGCTGCGGGCCCTGTTGGAGGCCCAGGAGCGGGAGACGGAGGTGGAACTGGCCAGGGCGCGGATGCTGGAGCGGACCGTGCGGCAGCTGCATTCCTGCCGGGCGGCCACCGAGCGTGACGACCCGTCGGTGCGCCGCAGGATCGACCAGCTGCCCCGGCCGCTGCGCTTCCCGTCGCCCGCGGCCGCCGGCCAGTGGCTCGACGCCCGGCTCCCGGCGCTGCTGGCGGCGGCGCGGATGGCCGTGGAGGACGGCCGCCTGGACACCCTCGCCCGGCGGCTGGTCTCGGCGCTGACCCGGGCGCTGACCGCGCACCTGGGCGCCGAGGCCGCCGCCCCCGAGCTCTACGGGCTGCACCAGCTCGTCCTCGACGTGGCGCGGCGCTGCGAGATGCCGCTGGAGAAGGCGGCCGCCCTGCTGAACCTCGGCGACCTGGACACCCGGGCCGGGCGCACCGCGGAGGCGCTCGGCCGGTACCGGGACGCGCTCCAGTCCGCGCGCGAGGCCGGCGACCCGTACGCGATCAGCCGTGCCCTGGAGTCCGTCGCCGCCGCCCACCAGGAGCTGGGCGACTGGCAGCGGGCCGCCGACTGGTTCCGGCGGGGCCTGGAGCTGCGCCTGACCCGGGGTGAACTCGCCGAGCAGGCACGGCTGTACGGGCGGCTCGGCACGGTGCACACCCAGGCCGGGCAGTGGAACGACGCGCTGCGCGACTGGCGGGCCGCGGCCGCGGTGTGCCGTCGGCTGCGGGACCTGCCCGGCCATGCGCGGGCGCTGAGCGAGGCGGCCCTGGTGCTGGAGTACGCGGGCCGCGCCCGGGAGGCGCTGCGCATCAGCCGGGAGGCGGCGGAGTGCGCCCGGCAGTCCGGGGACACCCGGCTGGAGGCCGTGACGCGGCTGCGGCTCGCGGACGCCCTGGAGCGGCGCGGCGACGCGGTCGCGGCGGAGCAGCACCGGCAGGCGGCCGGGGAGCTCCTCGCGGCGGAGGAGCCCGCTCCGGAGGTGCTCGGGGCGGCCCGTTCCGCTGCTTCGGGGTGACCCACAGTTACCGGCGAGCCGCCTACGAAATCAGTGGCAGTATCCGCAAAGATTGGTGCATTGCAAGGCTAGACAGCGAACCATCCTTCATTAGACTGGGTGAGCCGCGAGCGACGCGGTCTGCCCTGGCGTGCCCTGCATGTCGGGATTAGCCTGTCATTCTCTGATTCAAGGACCGTGATCGACGTGAAGGTCGGCATCCCCCGCGAGGTCAAGAACAACGAATTCCGCGTGGCCATCACCCCCGCCGGTGTGCTGGAGCTGGTGCGCAACGGCCACCAGGTCTTCGTGGAGAAGGGGGCCGGTCTCGGCTCCTCCATCACCGACGCCGAGTACGTGGGTGCCGGTGCCGCCATCCTGGACACCGCCGACGAGGTCTGGGCCACGGCCGACCTGCTGCTGAAGGTCAAGGAGCCCATTGCGGAGGAGTACCACCGCATGCGCAAGGGCCAGACCCTCTTCACCTACCTGCACCTGGCCGCCTCCCGCGAGTGCACCGACGCCCTGCTGCAGTCGGGCACCACGGCCATCGCGTACGAGACCGTCGAGCTCGCCAACCGCGCGCTGCCGCTGCTCGCCCCGATGTCCGAGGTCGCGGGCCGGCTGGCCCCGCAGGTCGGCGCCTACCACCTGATGCGCTCGGCCGGCGGCCGCGGCGTCCTGCCGGGCGGCGTCCCGGGCACCCACGCGGGCAAGGCCGTCGTCATCGGCGCCGGTGTCTCCGGCTGGAACGCCGCGCAGATCGCCGTCGGCATGGGCTTCCACGTCACCCTGCTCGACAAGGACATCAACAAGCTGCGCGAGGCCGACAAGGTCTTCGGCACCAAGGTGCAGACGATCGTCTCCAACGCCTTCGAGCTGGAGAAGGCCGTCACCGAGGCCGACCTGGTCATCGGCGCGGTGCTGATCCCGGGCGCCAAGGCCCCGAAGCTGGTCACCAACGAGCTCGTCGCCAAGATGAAGCCCGGAAGTGTACTTGTCGACATTGCGATCGACCAGGGCGGCTGCTTCGAGGACTCGCGTCCGACCACCCACACCGAGCCGACCTTCACGGTCCACGACTCCGTGTTCTACTGCGTCGCCAACATGCCCGGCGCCGTCCCGAACACCTCCACCTACGCGCTGACCAACGCCACGCTGCCCTACATCGTGGAGCTGGCCAACCGCGGCTGGCAGGAGGCGCTGAGCCGGGACGCCGCTCTGGCCAAGGGCCTCAACGTCCATGAGGGACAGGTCGTTTACGGCCCCGTCGCCGAGGCGCACGGCCTGCCGCAGGTCGAGCTGAGCACCCTGCTCGGCTGAACCGCCGACCCCGTACGACGGGAGCACACCCCGGCCGGGCCTTGCCGAGCAAGGCCCGGCCGGGGTGTTTCCACCTCCGCTGCAGCCGCCTGTGAAACTTCCGGGTTACCGGGCGTACGCCCTTGACAGAAGGGTGTTCGATTGCCGACACATCGTGCCGTCTCCGGCGGATTGTGTTGCTGCGGACCGCCGACACGCCATAGAGTCGCCAACCGTCGGCATGGTGCCACGCTGACCTATCTAGATGTTTCCTGGTCACCAAGGAGGTAGGACGACTTGTGAATGAGTCGACATTTGCTCCCGGGGGTGGTCACCCAGGAATGCCTATGCAGAACGGGAGTCCCGTGGGACTTCACGCTGTCGGCTCCGTCGCTGTCCGCACCTTCGCAGCACACCACGACATCCAGACCATGACGACAGCCCACCAGAGCATGGACGGTCAACACGTGAACGCCATGGCCGGCGGCCGGGACAGCACGGACCCCGCACGCCTCGCCGAGTACGAGGAAGTGCCGGACGGTCACTTCTACGACCCCGACGCCGAATACGAGCCGGACCCGGAGTACGCCGCGACGCTCGCCCCCGACGCCGCGCGCCAGCGCCGCGAGCGCATCGGCCCGACCGGGCGTCCCCTGCCGTACTTCCCCATCCCCGGACCGCTGGCGGACCACGGCCCGGCCAAAATCATTGCGATGTGCAACCAGAAGGGCGGGGTCGGCAAGACCACCTCGACCATCAACCTGGGCGCCGCACTCGCCGAGTACGGCCGCCGGGTGCTGCTCGTCGACTTCGACCCGCAGGGCGCGCTCTCCGTCGGACTGGGCGTCAACCCGATGGAGCTGGACCTGACGGTCTACAACCTCCTGATGGAGCGCGGGATGTCGGCCGACGAGGTCCTGCTGAAGACCGCGGTCCCCAACATGGACCTGCTGCCCAGCAACATCGACCTGTCCGCGGCCGAGGTCCAGCTCGTCAGCGAGGTCGCCCGCGAGTCCACCCTGCAGCGCGCCCTGAAGCCGCTGATGGCCGACTACGACTACATCGTGATCGACTGTCAGCCGTCGCTCGGCCTGCTGACCGTCAACGCCCTGACGGCGGCTCACAAGGTGATCGTCCCCCTGGAGTGCGAGTTCTTCGCCCTGCGCGGAGTGGCCCTGCTCACCGAGACGATCGAGAAGGTCCAGGAGCGGCTCAACCCCGAGCTGGAGCTGGACGGCATCCTCGCCACGATGTACGACTCGCGGACCGTGCACAGCCGTGAGGTCCTCGCGCGCGTCGTCGAGGCCTTCGACGACCACGTCTACCACACGGTCATCGGCCGTACGGTGCGCTTCCCCGAGACCACGGTCGCGGGCGAGCCCATCACCACCTACGCGTCCAACTCCGTCGGCGCCGCCGCCTATCGCCAGCTCGCCAGGGAGGTGCTCGCCCGGTGTCACGCCGAGTGAGTCTGCCCGGCGCCGACGAACTGTTCCGCACCACCGGAGGGTCGGGGCTCCAGTCCTCCTCCCCCCGCCGGAAGCTGAACGGCGAGACGCCGCCGAGGGTGCCCGGCCCGGGTGACGGACCGGACGCCGCGCAGCCGGGCCGGACCGCCGCGCAGGAGGGCACCGCACGCGCCGCGGCCGCTCCGGCCGCGGGCCAGGAGCAGGAGGAGGCGCGCCGCCCGGACGGAGGCCGCGAGCGCCCCGCTGCCGCCCCCGCGCGGACGGACGGGGCCACCGCCCCGGGCAAGCGCCGCGCACGCACCGCCAACCGCCGCCCCAGCGGCCGTGAACGCCACGACGAGAAGATCACCGTCTATGTCTCCGCCGAGGAGCTCATGGACCTGGAGCACGCGCGGCTGGTGCTGCGCGGCGAGCACGGGCTCGCCGTCGACCGCGGCCGGATCGTCCGGGAGGCCGTCGCGGTCGTCCTCGCCGACCTGGAGTCGCGCGGCGACGCGAGCATTCTCGTGCGGCGCCTGCGGGGCCGCTGAGCCGGTTCGCCGGTAGCCTGCCCCTCAGCTCCGCCCGCCCGTTCGACGGGCCCCTCCGCCACCGCACCTGGACCACCCTCATGCCCCCAGCCCCCGCCGCCCCGGCCCGCCGTACCCTGGGCCACGGCCCGGGCGGGCAGCCCCCGCCGCCTCCCGAGGAGACCGCTCCCGAGGAGCCCGCGGAGCCGGCCGCCGGGGAGACCGGGGGAGCGTCGGACGACGGGCGGTTCACCGTCCGGCTGGACAACTTCGAGGGCCCTTTCGACCTGCTGCTGCAGCTCATCGCCAAGCACAAGCTGGACGTCACCGAGGTGGCCCTGTCCAAGGTCACCGACGAGTTCATGGCCCACCTCCGGGCCATGGGGCCGGACTTCGACCTGGACCAGACGACCGAGTTCCTCGTCGTCGCGGCGACGCTCCTGGACCTCAAGACGGCCCGGCTGCTGCCCGCCGCCGAGGTCGAGGACGAGGCCGACCTGGCCCTGCTGGAGGCCCGCGACCTGCTCTTCGCACGGCTGCTGCAGTACCGCGCGTACAAACGGATCGCGGAGATCCTCAGCGGCCGCATGGCGTACGAGGGCCGCCGCCGGCCGCGCACCGTCGGTCTGGAGCCGCACCACGCGGAGCTGCTGCCGGAGGTCGTCCTCGGCCTGGGCCCGGAGGCGTTCGCCCGGCTCGCCGCCAAGGCGATGCAGCCGAAGGCGAAGCCGCAGGTGTACGTGGACCACATCCACGCCCCCCTGGTCAGCGTCCGCGAGCAGGCCGAGGTCGTGGTGAACAGGCTGCGCACGGCCGGCGAGGCGAGCTTCGGACAACTGATCGAGGACGCGCCCGACACCCTCACCGTCGTCGCGCGCTTCCTCGCCCTGCTGGAGCTCTACCGCGAGCGCGCGGTCGCCCTGGACCAGGACGAGGCGCTGGGGGCGCTGACGGTGCGCTGGACGGGCGCCGAGGGGGCCCCGGCGGTGACGGACGAGTTCGACCGCGAGCCCGAGGAGACGACGGAATGACCGAGGCGATGCACGAGAGCCCGGCGGAGCCGCCCGCCGGGACGTCCGCCGTCGCGGAGCTCGACCTCCGGCCGGCCCTGGAGGCCGTGCTGATGGTCGTCGACGAGCCCGCCACCGAGGAGCACCTGGCCAGGGTCCTCGACCGGCCCCGCCGCGAGATCGCCCTGGCGCTGCGGGAACTGGCCGACGAGTACACCGCCCAGCGGCGCGGTTTCGAGCTGCGCGAGGTGGCCGGGGGCTGGCGCTTCTTCAGCCGTCCCGAGTACGCCGACGCCGTCGAGGCCTTCGTCCTGGACGGCCAGCAGGCCCGGCTGACCCAGGCCGCGCTGGAGACCCTGGCCGTCGTCGCGTACCGTCAGCCGGTCAGCCGTTCCCGGGTCTCGGCCGTCCGCGGCGTGAACTGCGACGGCGTCATGCGCACCCTCCTCCAGCGGGGTCTGGTGGAGGAGGCGGGGACGGAACCCGAAACAGGTGCGATCCTGTACAGGACGACGAACTACTTTCTGGAGCGGATGGGCCTGCGCGGCCTGGACGAGCTTCCCGAGCTCGCACCGTTCCTCCCCGAGGCGGAAGCGGTCGAGGGGGACTCCCAGGAGGGGGTCCCGTCCTTCGATCCGGACGCACCGGACACCGACGCAGACGACAAGACGGAACTTTGATGCGAAGCAGCGGCAGGAACAGCGGTAGCGGCAAGCGGGACGACCGGGGCGGCCGGGGAGGGGCTCCCCGTCCGGCGTCCGGGGGCGGGCGCGCAGGCGGCGGCCGTTCCGGCGGCGACCGCTTCGGCGACCGGCGGGACGACCGTCGTGATGACCGGCGGGACGACCGTCGCGGCGACCGACGTGACGACCGACGTGACGACCGTCGTGACGACCGGCAGCAGGAGCGCCCGCGTCGGCCGCGCCCCGAGGAGCGTCGCTATGACGTGGGCCCCGACGCCGAGCGCACCCGCAGCGGCCCCACCAGCGGCCGGACCAGTGGCCCCACCAGCGGCCGCGGCGCCTCGGCTCGCGGCGGCGCCAAGGGCGGCCCCCGCAGGAGCTCCACGGCCGGTGCCGGCGGGCGGAGCAGCGGGCCCGCCCGTGGCCACGGCTACGTCCCGGCCCGCCCGCGCGAGCTCGATGCCAAGATCGAGGAGCGCAACCGGGAGCGGCACAACAAGCCCCAGGTGAAGACGCCCAAGACCTTCCCCGGTGCCGAGCAGGAGGGCGAGCGGCTGCAGAAGGTGCTGGCCCGGGCCGGCATGGGCTCGCGGCGCGCCTGCGAGGAACTGGTCGAGCAGGCCCGTGTCGAGGTCAACGGCCGGATCGTCACCGAGCAGGGCCTGCGCGTCGACCCGGAGAAGGACGAGATCAAGGTCGACGGCCTGACCGTCGCCACCCAGTCGTACCTCTTCTTCGCCCTCAACAAGCCGGCCGGCGTGGTCTCCACCATGGAGGACCCGGACGGCCGCCAGTGCCTCGGCGACTACGTCACCAACCGCGAGACCCGGCTCTTCCACGTCGGCCGCCTCGACACGGAGACCGAGGGCATCATCCTGCTCACCAACCACGGCGAGCTGGCCCACCGCCTGACGCACCCGCGCTACGGCGTCCAGAAGACCTACCTCGCCGCCATCCAGGGCCCGCTGCCGCGCGACATCGGCAAGCAGCTCAAGAAGGGCATCGAGCTCGAGGACGGCTGGGCGCGCGCGGACCACTTCCGCGTCGTCGAGCAGACCGGCAAGAACTACCTCGTGGAGGTCACCCTCCACGAGGGCCGCAAGCACATCGTGCGGCGCATGCTGGCCGAAGCGGGCTTCCCGGTCGACAAGCTCGTCCGCACCTCCTTCGGCCCGATCGCCCTGGGCGACCAGAAGTCGGGCTGGCTGCGCCGCCTGACGAACACGGAGGTCGGCATGCTGATGCGGGAAGTCGACCTGTAAACGCGGTACCGCGCCCGCGCCCCGTAAGGGGCGCGGGGAACTGCGCGACCGGCCCAGGACGGCCCGCAGTCACCGAACGACCGCTACGACCACACGGTCATGCCGGTCGCCCGGCCCGCGTCGTCGCGCTGGATCTCCATCATCCCCTCCACCGCATCGCGCGTGATGCGCCCGTAGACGTGGGGGAACCGCGTCCCCGGCGCGACCCCCGGCGGCGGGGCCGGGTCCGCCGGCTCCCAGCGGACCATGACGTCCAGCTTGTGCTCGTCGATCAGCAGCGCCATCAGCGGTCCCGGCGTCTCCCGGTAGAAGGCCGAGGCCACGGCCAGTGTCGTGGCCTCGTCGGGGGAGCAGTGCACAAAGCCGTCGTCGGCCAGGGAGGCGGGGGAGTACGGACGGTCGGGCAGGGCGAGCCAGTCGTCCAGGGGGACCACGTGATAGATCATGCCCTTCGTTGTACCGGACACCGCGCTCCCCGTCCCGCAGGGCGGCACTAGGCTGGGTCCGGTGAGAACAGCCCTCGTCATCGGCACCGGCCTGATCGGCACCTCCGCAGCCCTTGCCCTCGCGGGCCGCGGCGTCCACGTCCACCTCCGGGACCACGACCCCGCCCAGGCCCGCACCGCCGCCGCCCGCGGCGCCGGCACCGACCAGGAACCGGACGGACCGGTCGACCTCGCCGTCGTCGCCGTGCCCCCCGCGCACGTCGCCGCGACCCTCGCCGAGGCCATCCGCAGCGGGACGGCCCGCGCCTATCTCGACGTCGCCAGCGTCAAGGGCGGCCCGCGCCGCGAGCTGGAGGCGCTCGGCTGCGACCTGTCCCGCTACCTGGGCACGCACCCCATGGCCGGGCGCGAGCGCTCCGGGCCCATGGCGGCCGGCGCCGACCTCTTCGAGGGCCGGCCGTGGGTGCTCACCCCCACCCACGAGACCGACACCGAGGTCCTCAACATCGCCCTGGAGCTCGTCGCCCTGTGCCGGGCGGTGCCCGTGGTGATGGACGCCGACGCCCACGACCGCGCCGTCGCCCTCGTCTCGCACACCCCGCAGCTGCTCTCCAGCCTGGTCGCCGCCCGTCTGCAGGACGCGGACGAGACGGCCGTGCGGCTGTGCGGCCAGGGCATCCGCGACGTGACCCGGATCGCCGCCTCCGACCCGCGGATGTGGATCGACATCCTCTCCGCCAACCCCGGCCCTGTGGCCGACATCCTCTCCGCCGTCGCCGCCGACCTGGACGAGACGGTACGGGCCCTGCGCGGCCTGGAGTCCGCCGACGACGACAAGCGGGGCGAGGGCGCGGTGGGCATCGAGGACGTGCTGCGCCGCGGCAACGCCGGCCGCTCCCGCGTCCCCGGCAAGCACGGGGCGGCCCCGGCGGTGTACGAGACGATCACGGTGCTGATCGGCGACCAGCCGGGCGAGCTGGCCCGGATCTTCGCCGACGCCGGCCGGGCGGGCGTCAACATCGAGGACGTCCGCATCGAGCACGCCACCGGCCAGCAGGCGGGCCTGATCCAGCTGATGGTCGAGCCGGGCGCGGTCGCCGGCCTGGCCGCGACGCTGCGCGATCGCGGCTGGTCGGTGCGGCAGTAGGGGCGCGGGGAACTACGCGATCAGCCCCACCGGCCGGCAGCCGACGCACGACCCCAGGGGTTCGGGGCGCAGCCCCGTGCGGGCGCGTCGTGGCGGGCCGCAGGCAGCGCGGCAGCGGCTGCACGGGGCGGTCGGGCGAGCCAGTAACCTTGTGTGAGGCTCGTAGCCGCCCATGTTCTCCGCCCCGTGCACAGAGGAAGGTGTCCAACACCGTGGAAACCGCCGCCCGGACCGCTCCGGCAGCCGTGATCGTCGGCATCGACGGCCCCTCCGGCACGGGCAAGTCCAGCACCTCCAAGGCCGTCGCCGCCAAGCTGGGCCTGCGCTACCTCGACACCGGGGCCCAGTACCGGGCGATCACCTGGTGGATGCTGAACAACGGCATCGACGTGAACGATGCGCAGGCCGTCGCCGACGCCGCGGGCAAGCCCGAGATCGTCTCCGGCACCGACCCGGCCGCCCCGGCCATCACGGTCGACGGCGCGGACGCGTCCGGCCCCATCCGCACCCAGGAGGTCACCGCCGCGGTCAGCGCCGTCAGCGCGGTGCCGGAGGTGCGGACCCGGATGACCGAGCTGCAGCGGGCGATCGCCGCCGAGGCGCCGGCCGGCATCGTCGTCGAGGGCCGGGACATCGGCACCACCGTCCTCCCGGACGCAGACGTCAAGATCTTCCTGACCGCCTCGGCCGAGGCCCGCGCCGCCCGCCGCAACGGCGAGCTGAAGGGCAAGGAGGCGGGCGACCTGGCCGCCACCCAGGCCGCCCTGGTCAAGCGCGACGCCGCCGACTCCGGCCGCAAGACCTCCCCGCTGGCCAAGGCCGGCGACGCGATCGAGGTCGACACCACCGAGCTGACGCTGGACCAGGTCATCGAGTGCGTGGTCACCCTGATCGAGGAGCGACGCAGCCGAGATGCAGCGCAGGTCGAGGGCGCCGAGTGAGGAACGAACGAGGTGCACTCGGCCGGAGCGGAGTCGAGGCGGAGTGCGACCCCAAAAACGTGAAGCGGTCGGCGTGACCGGGTCCGCCTCCGGTGCCGCCGTCGGGCGGCGGATCGGCATCGGCCTGATGTACGGGCTGTGGAAGCCGCGCGTGCTGGGCGCCTGGCGGGTGCCCGCCGCGGGGCCCTGCATCCTGGCCGTCAACCACACCCACAACGTCGACGGCCCGATGGTGATGGGCACGGCGCCCCGGCCGGTGCACTTCCTGATCAAGAAGGAAGCGTTCGTCGGCCCGCTGGACCCGTTCCTGCGCGGCATCGGCCAGCTGAAGGTCGACCGCACGGGCGCCGACCGCACCGCGATCACCGCGGCGCTGGAGGTCCTGGAGCAGGGCGGCGTGCTGGGGATCTTCCCCGAGGGCACCCGGTGCGAGGGCGACTTCGCCTCGCTGCGCGCGGGCCTGGCGTACTTCGCCGTACGCTCGGGCGCGCCGATCGTGCCGGTGGCGGTGCTCGGGAGCGGCGAGCGGAAGGGCCGTGTCATACGGGGGCTGCCGCCGCTGCGCAGCGGGGTGGACGTGGTCTTCGGCGAGCCCTTCCAGGCCGGCGACGGCAGCGGGCGGCGCACGCGCAAGGCGCTGGACGAGGCGACCGTGCGCATCCAGCAGCGGCTGAGCGCGCACCTGGCGGACGCCAGGCGCTCCACCGGGCGCTGAACGAGACTTAGTAGCGGACCGTCAGGGTCCGCCGACGACGAAGAACTGAGGAACGGACTTCATGAACGACCAGATCCACACCGGCGACGAGCACGGTGAGCTTGGCGACGCCGAGTACGCGGAGTTCATGGAGCTCGCCGCCCAGGAAGGCTTCGACGCCGAGGAGGTCGAGAGCGAGCTCGCGGCCGCCGGGCACGGCCCGCTGCCCGTCCTCGCCGTCGTCGGCCGCCCCAACGTCGGCAAGTCGACGCTCGTGAACCGCATCATCGGCCGCCGTGAGGCCGTGGTCGAGGACCGCCCGGGCGTCACCCGCGACCGCGTGACCTACGAGGCTGAGTGGGCCGGCCGCCGCTTCAAGGTCGTCGACACCGGCGGCTGGGAGCAGGACGTCCTCGGTATCGACGCCTCCGTCGCCGCCCAGGCCGAGTACGCCATCGAGGCCGCCGACGCGGTCGTCTTCGTCGTGGACGCCACGGTCGGCGCCACCGACACCGACGAGGCCGTCGTCAAGCTGCTGCGCCGGGCCGGCAAGCCCGTCGTGCTGTGCGCCAACAAGGTCGACGGCCCGTCCGCCGAGGCCGACGCCGCGATGCTGTGGGCGCTGGGCCTCGGCGAGCCGATGCCGGTGTCCGCGCTGCACGGCCGCGGCACGGGCGACATGCTGGACGAGGTCCTCAAGGCGCTGCCCGAGGCCCCGGCCGCGACGTTCGGCGGGGTCGTCGGCGGCCCGCGCCGCATCGCGCTGATCGGCCGCCCGAACGTGGGCAAGTCGTCGCTGCTGAACAAGGTGGCGGGCGAGGAGCGCGTCGTCGTCAACGAGCTGGCGGGCACCACCCGTGACCCGGTCGACGAGCTGATCGAACTGGGCGGCACGACCTGGAAGTTCGTGGACACCGCGGGCATCCGCAAGCGCGTCCACCTCCAGGAGGGCGCGGACTACTACGCCTCCCTGCGCACCGCCGCCGCGGTCGAGAAGGCCGAGGTCGCCGTCATCCTGATCGACGCCAGCGAGAACATCAGCGTCCAGGACCAGCGCATCATCACCATGGCCGTCGAGGCCGGGCGCGCGATGGTCATCGCCTTCAACAAGTGGGACACGCTGGACGAGGAGCGCCGCTACTACCTCGAGCGCGAGATCGAGACCGAGCTGCAGCAGATCTCCTGGGCGCCGCGGGTCAACGTCTCGGCGCGCACCGGCCGGCACATGGAGAAGCTGGTCCCGGCGATCGAGACCGCGCTGGCGGGCTGGGAGACGCGCGTCCCGACCGGCCGGCTGAATGCCTTCCTCGGCGAGCTCGTCTCCGCGCACCCGCACCCGATCCGCGGTGGCAAGCAGCCGCGCATCCTCTTCGGCACCCAGGCGGGCACCAAGCCGCCGCGCTTCGTCCTCTTTGCCTCCGGCTTCCTGGAGGCGGGCTACCGCCGCTTCGTCGAGCGCCGCCTGCGCGAGGAGTTCGGCTTCGAGGGCACCCCGATCCACCTCTCGGTGCGGGTGCGGGAGAAGCGCTCGAAGAAGAAGTAGCAGCCGTTTCCGCGCCCCGTTCAGGGGCGCGGTACTTGCTGCAGGCTAGAAACTGCGCCGCGGCGCGGGCGGCAGTGCCGGCAGTGAACTGCCGCTCCGCTGCCGCCCGTAGTAGGAATCCCAGGCCGGGTTGTACCCGGACGACTGCCCCTGGTACGCCCCCGCATACGGCTGGGCATAGCCGCTGGGCGACTGTGCGCCGAAGCCCTTGAACCTCAGTTCCTCCTCCCCGGCGCGGTCCCCCGGCAACGTCCGGAAGGACCGGCGGTACTCGGAGCAGAGAGCGTCGTAGATCGGGGTGACCGACCCGGGATGACTCTCCGGGGAGGCATCGCGGGGTGGGCGCATGCCGGGGATGTAGTTCGGATACGAGGTCCGGGACACGGGTTCGTATGAGTACACACCCCTGCCAACGACTCCGGAGCCGCGGGGATGCGGCCCGGCGCGGGAATGCCCCGCCGGGGTGGTGTGCGCCGGGCGCGCACTGTGGATCAGGTGCCCGCGAGCGGCATGCTCGCGCCGACCAGCCGTCCGGCCGCGGCGGCCCGGTCCAGGGCGTCGCGCAGTAGGTCCTCGCGGGGCTGCGCGCCGATCGTTCCGGCGGGGGAGCAGAGGATCAGGACGCGACGCTGCTTGTTGACGGCGGCGCGCCACTCGGGGGCCACCTCCATCGGCTGGTGCGCCTGCCACCACGCCACGGCTGCGCCGGCACCGGGGCCCGGCTGGAGGATCGCGTGCAGCTGGCCCATGGCCAGCAGCACCGACCAGCCCGCGATGGGGTCCGGCACCCGGTCCATGCCCGGGACCTCCTTGAAGCCCTGCTCGCGGAGCAGGTCGAGGAAGACGTCGACGGGCCCGGTGGTGCCGGGGCGGGCGATCGGGCCCAGCGGCTCGACGACCAGCGCCGGGTGGACGTCCCCGTCGACCAGGACCAGGCCGCTGGTCACGCCCAGCTCGGCCTGCAGCGGCACCTCCGGCACCGGCTGCCCGCCCTCGCCGGCGGTGATGGACTTCACGGCGCCCTGGAGCTGCTCCTCGGAGACCTCCACGACCTGGGAGGGGATGCAGGCCGCGTGGGCGAAGGCCAGCACCGCCGTCTCATCGCCGACGAACAGCACCGTGCTGGTGCGCTCGCGCTCGATGTCGCCCTGGGTGCGGCAGGAGGTGCAGTCGTACACGCCCGGGGCGCTGTCGCCGCCGAGCAGTCGGTCCGCCTCTTCGTCGCCGATCTCGGCGCGTACTTCGTCGCTGACATCGAGCATGCGCGGCACGGGGAGCTCCTCGAACTTGGTGCGGGCAAAACGGTGGTGCAGCTGTGGTGCACGGGGTGCGCGGTGCCGGGCTCTTCCCGGCCCACAAGAAGACAACGGACGATCCGTGGCCGGGGTCACGGCCCGGAAAAGTTCCCGTCCCCGCTACCGATTCGCCAACGCTCGGACAACGAGTTGACGATCACGGCCAACCCGGCGGCACCGGCCACGGTCTAACCTTCAGGAGGCGGGTCATCGGGTGATGACCACGGCACACCGGCTGCATGGGGACGAATGCACATCTCATTCCTGATTCACAACGCGTACGGGATCGGCGGCACCATCCGCACCACGTACAACCTCGCGAGCACCCTCGCCGAGCAGCACGACGTGGAGATCGTCTCCGTCTTCCGTCACCGCGACGAGCCGATGCTCGCCCCCGGGGGCAAGGTCCGCCTGCGGCACCTGGTGGACCTGCGCAAGGACAGCCCGGAGTACGCGGGCGAGCTTCCCGAGTACGCCGTCCCGGCCTCCGTCTTCCCCGCCGCCGAGGGCCGTTACCAGCAGTACAGCGCGCTGACCGACGAGCGGATCGCCCGGCATCTGCGCGGCCTGGACTGCGACGTGGTCGTCGGCACCCGTCCCGGCCTCAACGTGCACATCGCCCGGCAGGCCCCGCGCGGTCCGGTACGGGTGGGCCAGGAGCACCTGACGCTGGGCACCCACAGCGGGCCGCTGAAGCTGGAGCTGCGCACCCACTACCCGCGGCTGGACGCGGTCACCACCGTGACCGAGGCCGACGCGCGCACCTACCGCAAGCTGATGCGGCTGCCCGGGGTGCGGATCGAGGCGGTGCCCAACGGCGTTCCGGCGCCGGCCCTGGAGCCGGCGGACGGCTCCGGCAAGTGGGTGATCGCTGCCGGCCGGCTCGCTCCGGCGAAACGGTACGACGTGCTGATTCGTTCCTTCGCCAAGGTGGCCGCCGAGCGTCCCGAGTGGCGGCTGCGGATCCACGGCGCCGGCGCGGAGCGCGCCAAGCTGCGGGCTCTGATCGACAAGCTCGGCCTCTACAACCACGTGTTCCTCATGGGCCCTGCCAACCCCCTGGACCCCGAGTGGGTCAAGGGATCCATCGCCGTCTGCACCTCCAGCCTGGAGTCCTTCGGCATGACCATCGTCGAGGCCATGCGCTGCGGCCTGCCCGTGGTCTCCACCGACTGCCCGCACGGCCCCGGCGAGATCATCACCGACGGGACCGACGGCCTGCTGGTGCCCGTCGGCAAGACGGACGCCATCGCGGCCGGGCTGCTGAAGCTGATCGACGACGACGAGCTGCGGCGCCGCATGGGCCGGGAGGCGCTGAAGAACGCGGCCCGGTTCGACCCCGTGCACGTCGCCGAGCGCTACGAGGCCCTCTTCGCCGACCTGACCGGCCGCGGCGCCCTGCGGGGCTCGCTGCACCGGACCCGGGGGGCCCTGCTCAGCAACGCGTTCAAGACCAGGGACGCGAGCCGCGCCGCCTTCCGCCGGGTGCGTGCCGCATGACCCCTTCCACCGTGCCCGCCGACGCCGCCGGTCCCGGCGGCTCCACCACCCCCGAGGAGTGCACCATCGTGTCTGCCCCTCCCATGGCCTTCGGCATGGGGAACCCCACTGCCGACTGCATCGCGGACTCCGCGGGCGGACTCACCTTCGACCTCGACGCCCCGGGCCTCTCCGAAGCCTGCGCCCCCTGGTCCGCGGCGCTCGTCCTGCGCCGCAGGGGCGGCGACGACGAGTCCGGTGAGGTCCGTCTGCCGCTCACGGCCAACGGCGAGGGCCGGGTGCGCGCCGTCCTGCCGAGCACCGTCGCCCTCCCGGAGGGCCGCTGGGACGTCCATGTGGCCTGCGGCGAGGACGCCCCGCGGCGGCTGGTGCCGGGTCTGGCCGACCTGCGCTCCCTGGTCGACCGCAGACCCGGCCCCAGCACCTCGCCGCTCGCGGTCCGCATCCCGTACGCGACGAAGCACGGCAATCTCTCGCTGCGCAGCTGGCTGCGCTCCCCGCACGCCGAGGCGGGGGATCTCCTCCTGGACCCCTCGGGCCTCACCGGTCACGGCACGCTCTACCGCGTCGGCGACCCGGAGGCCTGGCTGAAGGACGCCGTGGTGGAGGCGCGGCTGCGCCGTGACAGCGATGTCATGAGCACCGCACCGGTCACCGCCGACGGCCCGGACTTCACCTTCACCCTCCCCTTCGCCGGGCTGTGCGAGGAATGGCAGGGCGGCCTGGACATCTGGGACCTGTGGCTGCGGCCGGCCGAGGGCGCTCCGGCCCGGATCGCCCGCATCCTCGACGACGTCGCCGACAAGAAACAGATATTCACCTACCCCGCGCAGGACGTCGACGCCTTCTACGCCCCTGCCCGGGTGGGCCCGTACTACACCGTCGACAACGACCTTTCCGTACGGATCGACGAGCGGCCCCCCACCGCCCGCTGACCCCCGGCGACGCCCCGTCAGGCGCCGGCCGGTCCCGGCTCGGCCGGGGCCGCCGGTACCGGCGGGCGGGCCGTCTCCGGGTGGTGCAGGTCGAAGGCCGGCGACTCGGAGCGGATGCGGGGGAGGGTGAGGAAGTTGTGCCGCGGCGGCGGGCAGGAGGTCGCCCACTCCAGCGAGCGGCCGTAGCCCCAGGGGTCGTCGGTCTCGACCTGCCTGCCGTACTTCGCGGTCTTCCAGATGTTGTAGAAGAACGGCAGCGTCGACAGGCCCAGCAGGAACGCGCCGATCGTGGACACCGTGTTGAGCGCGGTGAAGCCGTCGGCCGCCAGGTAGTCGGCGTACCGGCGCGGCATGCCCTCGGCGCCCAGCCAGTGCTGGACGAGGAACGTGAGGTGGAAGCCGGTGAAGAGGGTCCAGAAGTGGATCTTCCCCAGCCGCTCGTCCAGCATCTTCCCCGTGAACTTGGGCCACCAGAAGTAGAAGCCCGCGAACATCGCGAACACCACCGTCCCGAACACCACGTAGTGGAAGTGCGCCACGACGAAGTAGGTGTCCGTGACGTGGAAGTCCAGCGGCGGCGAGGCCAGGATCACGCCGGTGAGCCCGCCGAAGAGGAAGCTCACCAGGAAGCCCACCGACCACAGCATCGGTGCCTCGAAGGACAGCGAGCCCTGCCACATGGTGCCGATCCAGTTGAAGAACTTCACGCCCGTCGGCACCGCGATCAGGAAGGACATGAAGGAGAAGAAGGGCAGCAGCACCGCGCCCGTGGCGAACATGTGGTGCGCCCAGACCACCACGGACAGGGCGGTGATGGCCATGGTCGCGCCGATCAGCATCACGTAGCCGAAGATCGGCTTCCGGGAGAAGACCGGGATGATCTCGGTGATGATGCCGAAGAACGGCAGCGCGATGATGTAGACCTCGGGATGCCCGAAGAACCAGAACAGGTGCTGCCACAGCAGCGCCCCGCCGTTGGCCGAGTCGAAGACCACCGCCCCGAACCGCCGGTCCGCCTCCAGGGTCAGCAGGGCCGCGGCCAGGACCGGGAAGGCCATCAGGATCAGGATCGAGGTGAACAGGACGTTCCAGGTGAAGACCGGCATCCGGAACATCGTCATGCCGGGGGCGCGCATCCCGATGATGGTGGTCAGGAAGTTCACGGCGCCCAGGATCGTCCCGAAGCCCGACAGCGCCAGGCCCAGGATCCACATGTCGGTGCCGATCCCCGGCGAGCGCGCCCCGCTGTTCAGCGGGGCGTAGCCGGTCCAGCCGAAGGCGGCGCCGCCCTCGGGCATCAGCAGGCTGCTCACCACGATCAGGCCGCCGAACAGGTACATCCAGTACGAGAGCATGTTGAGCCGGGGGAAGGCCACGTCCGGCGAGCCGATCTGCAGCGGCATGATCTCGTTGGCGAAGCCCGCGAAGGCCGGGGTGGCGAAGAGCAGCAGCATGATCGTGCCGTGGGCGGTGAACGCCTCGTTGAACTGCTCGTTGGAGAGGAACTGCAGCCCGGGGCGGGCCAGTTCGGCCCGCATCAGCATGGCGAGCAGCCCGGCGACGAGGAAGAAGGCGAACGAGGTGATCAGGTAGAGGTGGCCGATCTTCTTGTGGTCGGTGGTCGTCAGCCAGTCGACGACGACGGCGCCGGGCCGGCGCTCCCGGGCCGGCGCAGTGGTCGCCTGCGCGGTGTCGGTCCCCATCCGTGCCCCCTCGCTTCGCTCTCGGCTCGTACGGCCTGTCGTGCACATGGGCTCCCCCGGGCACCCGCCATGATGCTCGTCCGCCGCCCGGCGCGCGAGGGTGCCTCGCCGACCGTCCGTCAATCGCGCGCGGTGCAGGGTCCCCCAAGAGGCTGGAACTTTATATTCCGTATGTGCCGGAGCCGTGCAGGAAGCCGTCCCGGAATTCCCGGCGATGCATAACGGGGCGGCCGCGGTGCCGGGAATTCCCGGTGCGTTCCGCGGAGTTGCCGGGGGTATTCGGAAAAGGTGTCGTGAATTCCCTCGGGGCTGATTACGGGGGCGGTGCCGGGGGTGCGGAATTGCCGTACGGGGCCTGCTGGGCCGGAGTAAACCGGCGTACGCCCTCTGTGACAGAAGTGTGACCAGTGGCGGACCCGACCCGGACGGGAGCGTGCCCGGCCCCCGCTTCCCACCCCGCCCGGAGCCCCCTACGGTGGCTGTCATGGCGCCCGTACCGCAGCTTCCGCCCGACCCCGACGACGCCCCCGAGGACTACGTGGGGCTCGACGCCGACACCGCCGCCGAGCGGGCCCGCGCCCGTGGCTGGACGACCGTGCGGGCACTGCCGCCAGGCGTCGTCATCACCATGGAATACCTGGCGGGGCGGCTGAACTTCGAGGTCGTCGACGGCACGGTGCGGCGCTGCTGGAGGGGCTGAGCGGAGCCCGGACACGCCGATGGCGGCGGCCCCGGAAACCCGGGACCACCGCCATCGGCGCGCTTCTTGAGGTACGCAGTCTGCTGTTTCAGCCCACCGTGCGGCCGCGGCCCGTGGCCGGGCCCAGCGGTGTGGTGCGCTGCGCCCGGTCCGCGTGCGGCGGGCGGCGGCTGCCGGTCGGGGTGACCGGCGTCCGCTCCGAGCGGGCCGTGTGCGGCCGCTGCGGCAGGTGCGGGCGTCCGCCCGCCCGGCTCCCGGCGCCCACCGGCTCCAGGACCGGCGCCTCGTCGTCCGCCGGGGAGCGCGGCGCGCCCAGCGGGACGGGAGCGGCGACCGTGGCCGGCGCCGGGGCGCGGCGGTCGCGCAGCCTCCGGTACCGGTCCAGCAGCCAGGCGTCGGTGCGCGCCATGGGCGCCTCGAACCAGGGCAGCACCAGCAGGATCATCAGGCCCGCGGTCCAGCCGAGGGTCACGTCGCTCATCCAGTGCGTGCCCAGGTACACCGTCGTCATGCCGACGCCCAGCGCCAGCAGTGCGGCGGCCACCGAGGCGATCCGGCGGGTGCGCGGCGTGGTGGCCAGGTAGGCGAGCACGCCCCAGGTCACCACGGCGTTCGCGGTGTGGCCCGAGGGGAATATGTCGCCGCCGGCGAACATCTCGTTGGAGCCGACGTGGGTCGCGTAGTGCGGCCCGAGCCGCCCCATGCCTATCTTCGCCGCGCCCACCGTGGCGTTGAGCAGGAGCAGTGAGACGCCCAGCACCAGCAGCGGACGCAGCGTCTTCTGCTTGTAGGCGCACCAGCCCAGCCAGGCGGCCACCGCCACGGCGGTCGGGCCGCGCTGGCCCAGCACCACGAAGTAGTCGAGGAAGGCGTGGATCTCCGGCCACTGCTTGTACGGCCGGAAGAGCATGACCTGCCAGTCGAACCGCACCGGCCAGGAGTTGGTGAGCACGCCGACCACGATCGCCGCGTAGACCACTGAGGTCGCCGCGAGGATCCCCACGCGGGCGCGGGTCATCCGCGGGCGCGGGGGCTCGGTCCGGCGCTCCTGCGTGGGCAGGAGCTCGTCATTGGTAGGCACTCAATCGACGTTACATTGCGTGACGGGGAGCCTTGGCCGATCGGGCCGCTTTGTGATGACGATGTGATGTGGAATGCGTCTCAATCCTGACCTCCGGCATGTTTGAATCCGCCGAATAAGGGCCGCATAAAAAGCGCGCAGGAAAAAAGCCGCCGAGCGGTGTCCGGCGGCTTCCGGGGCAATTCCCCATTCGTTCCCCGGCGTTCGCCGGCCCGTGGTCGCCGCGTTCCGCGGTGTTTGCGGGCGGCCCGCCGCGGCCGGCCGAAGGGAATGCCCCCGGGAACGCCCGATAATCGATCATGATCGATCATGGCGGTCCGGAGCCGTGCAGCCAGAACGCTCCGTAGACCGCCGACGCCAGTGCCACCGCCCCCACCGTCGCCGCCGCCCGCACCGTGCGCAGCCGCGCAACGGCCGCCGCGAGCGGCAGCAGCAGCGGGAACGCCGGCAGCATCAGGCGCGGCTTGGAGCCGAAGTACCCCTTCGCGGTCAGCGCGAGCAGCAGCACCACGCCCCCGTAGACCAGCAGCGGCAGGGGCTGGCGCCGCCGCACCCCGGCCGCGTACAGCCAGAGCACCAGCGCGACGCCGACGAGCAGTGCGAGCCCGCCCGCGAACCCCGGGCCGTCCAGCAGCCCGCCGACGAACCGGCCGAAGGCCAGCCCGCCGTCGAAGCCGTTGCCCCAGCCGCCCTGCACGTCGAGGTAGCCGGTCACGCTGCCCGTCCGCACCCCGACCCAGGCCACGTAGCCGAGCCAGCCGAGCGGCGCCAGCGCCGCCCCGAGCAGTATCCGCCGCCGCCCGCCGGGGCCCGTCCGGCGGATCTTTGAGCGCCCCGTCAGGAGGTCATCTGCGGGCGCGTCGTGGCTGATCGCGCAGTTCCCCGCGCCCCTGACGCGGCGGCGCCACAGCAGCACCGCCGCCGTGATCCACACGGCCGCGACCGCCGCCGCCCCCACCGGCCGGGTCAGTCCGGCCAGCGCCGCGAGCGAACCCGCCCACACCCAGCGGCCGGTGAGCACGCAGTACACGCTCCACGCCGCCAGCGCCGTGAACAGCGACTCCGAGTACGCCATCGACTGCACGATCCCGACCGGCAGCGCCGCCCACAGCGCCGCGAGCGCGATGCCCGCCCGCCGCCCGTGGCACAGCTCGCCGATCGCGAACAGGGCCCCCGCCGCGCCCAGCGACGCGACCGCGCTGACCACCAGGCCGGCCTCGCCCGTGGAGAGCGGCAGCACCGCCGACAGGCCCCGCTCCAGCGCGGGCAGCAGCGGGAAGAACGCCAGGTCGGAATGGACCCGCCCACCGCTCAGATGCAGCGTGTACCCGTAGCCGTGCTCGGCGATCCGCGCGTACCAGAGCGAGTCCCAGCGCGCCGACAGGAGCGTGAGCGGGTCCTTGCCGTCGGACAGTCCCCACACCGCGAGCACCACGACCCCCAGCGCCCGCACCCCCGCGTACACCAGCAGCGCCGGGACGGCCCGGCGCAGCACCCCCGGTACCGCGCGGCCGCGCAGCGGGCCGCCGTACGCGGCGGCGGGGGCGCCGGTGCGTATGCCGGAGGGCGAAACGAGATCAGTCACCCGACCGATTGTCCCAGCCCCGTGACGTGAGACGGGCCACGTGCGCACTGGCGGGACTCGCGTACTCTGTCGACTCGCACGACACGGAGGTGTGTGAATGTCCGGGACGACCACCGCCGACCCCCGGCGGTCCTCGGGCGTTCCCCGGCAGCGCTCCCGGCGGGACCGGCTGCCGCTCGGCGGGAACGGAAGCGGCGCGAGCCGCTGGACCGTGCTCGTCGTGCTCTGCGTCAGCCTGCTGCTCGTCGCCGTGGACGCCACCGTGCTGCACGTCGCGGTCCCTGCCGTCACCGAGGACCTGCGCCCCGGCGCGATCCAGCTGCTCTGGATCGTCGACGTCTACCCGCTCGTCTGCGCCTCGCTGCTCATCCTTTTCGGCACCCTCGGCGACCGCGTCGGGCGGCGCCGGGTGCTGCTGTTCGGCTATGCGCTCTTCGGCGTGGCCTCGGCCGTGGCCGCCTTCGCCGGCACGGCGGAGGTCCTCATCGGTGCGCGGGCGCTGCTCGGCGCCGGCGGCGCGATGATCATGCCCGCGACGCTCTCCATCCTCCGGCAGGTCTTCCCCGACCGCCGGGAACGGGCCCTGGCCATCGGCATCTGGAGCGCGGTGGCCGCGATAGGCGCGGCGGTCGGGCCGCTGCTCGGCGGCTTCCTGCTGGAGCACTTCTGGTGGGGCTCGGTCTTCCTCATCAACCTGCCGCTGATGGCGGTCAGCCTCCCCGTCGGGCGGTGGCTGCTGCCCGAGTCGACCGGCGACCGCAACGGGCCCTGGGACGTGCTCGGCGCGCTGATGGCGGCCTGCGGGCTGTTCGGCCTGGTCCTCGGGGTGAAACGGATCGGCACCGCCGAGCCGCTGTCGCTGGGCACGCTGGTGCCGGCCGCACTGGGTGCCGCGCTGCTCGTCCTCTTCGTCCGGCGGCAGCGCCGCCGCGCCCATCCGCTGGTCGACCTCGGGATGTTCGGCCGCCCGGCGTTCGGCACGTCCGTGGGCTGCATCGTGCTGGCCATGCTGGCCCTCGTCGGCCTGGAGCTGGTGGCCGCGCAGTACCTCCAACTCGTGCTGGGCCTCACCCCGCTGCAGACCGGGATGCGGCTGCTGCCGCTCACGCTGGCCGCGATGGCCGCAGGCCTCGTCGGTTCCCGGGTGCTGCACCGCGTCGGACCGCGGGCGATGGTGGCGTCCGGTTTCGCGCTGACGGCGGTGGCGGTGCTGTCCCTGACCGCCCTGGGCCGCCAGGACCGGCCGGCCCTGATGGTCGCGTGCTTCGTCCTGCTCGGCTTCGGCCTGGAGACCACGCTGTTCGGGGCGTACGAATCGATGCTCAGCGAGGCTCCTGCGGAGTCGGCCGGGGGCGCGGCGGCGATCGGGGAGACGTCGTACCAGCTGGGTGCGGGCATCGGCATCGCGCTGCTGGGCAGCGTGATGAATGCGGCGTACGCGCCGGGAGTTGCGGCGGTGCCGGGTGTGCCGAGCGCGGCGGGGGCCGCGGCCGGTCACTCCGTGGGGGAGGCGTACGAGGTCGCCGACCGGCTCGGCGGGCCGGCCGGGGCCGCGCTGCGGGTGGCGGCGCGGGATGCGTTTGTGCATGGTCTGCACGTGACCCTCGCGGTGAGTGCGGGGTTGCTCCTCATGGGGGGCCTGGCCGCGCTGCGGCTGCCGCGCTCTGCGGAGGGCAGCGCCCCGTAGGGGCGCGGGGAACTGCGCGATCGGCCACCGACGGCCTGCAGCCGACGCACCACCCCGAGACTTCGACTGCGGGAGCGTCGTGGCTGATCGCG
>NZ_JBSFWU010000062.1:0-44556 GCF_053594995.1 Streptomyces sp. NPDC002536 | reverse complement strand
CCGACGGCAAAGAACTCGAGGGACTGCTGGACGACTTGGCCCAGCGCGTCGAATCGATACGGTACGCGCTGGTGCTGTCCAACGACGGCCTGGTGCACGGATGTTTGGGCGGCGGCCGCCGGGGCCGTCAGGCCCGCCGCGGTCGGTACGGACGTCAGCACGACCAGGCTCGCAGCCAGTGCCGACCAGCGCATACGTCTGATCCTCACCACTTTTCTCCCCTGCCCTCTCGGTGTCATGTCGCGATGTCATGTCACGGACTGTCGCCGCAGTGTGGACGCGCAGCATGTCGCCTGCGCGAACACTCCGCTCAGCATGGCGGAATGAGGGGAAAACAGGGATGGGGCGGGAGTGCCGACTCCGACGGCTGATCCCCGGGTGAAGAACACCCGCGATGGAGGCATCATGCACAGCATGGACCCCGATGAGCTCAGCGCCGATGAGATCAACGACCTGCTCGACGAGAACGAGCAGGATTCCGGGTGGTACGAGGACGACGCCTACGACTGGGTGCGCTGACCTCCCGGCCGGCCGCGCGCAGGCGAACGGGTGAACGCACGGCCGGAAGGCCCCCCGTGGTGCCTTCCGGCCCTGCCGCGCGCGTGCGGGCTCAGCCGCGGACCTTGTGGAACCACAGGCCGACGTTCGCGCCGCCGCTGAAGACGGCGCACACGTGCCGGTCGTAGCGGTTCCGGTCGTAGGGGTGGCTGTAGGCGTACTGGTTGCAGTTGTCGAAGGTCCAGAACCAGGTCTGGTACTCGTAGCACGGGTTGACGTTGCCGTTGTCGGCGCAGTCGGGGGCCGGGGACTCCATGATCCTGGCCGTGGCGGCGGGGTGTGCCCGGACGGCTCCCGATGCGGTGGCGCCGGTGGTGCCCAGGGCGCCCAGGGCGAGTGCCGCGGTGAGCGCGGCGGCGGTGCGGCGGAGCTTGGTCGTCATGAGGGTCCTCCTCGGTGGGCCGGTGCCGGTGCACCAGCGTGGCCGGGTCCGCGGAGCGCGGCCAAGCAGTTCGGGGAGGGCTGAAACGTAGGCCATGGATCGCCGGTTGGGGTGTTTCGCCCCTCTCGCCACGATCGGGTGTTGTTTCAGGAAGAGTCATGCTTTGTCTGCCATGTGCCCTCTAGCGTGGCGCCGTTCGGTCAGGAGGGCGCATGGAATATGTGCGGCTGCTGCGGATGCGGCCCGTGCTGGTGCTGTGGCTGGCCCGGAGTCTCTCCGTACTCGGCGACCACCTCTACGCGGTCGCGGTGATGTGGACCGTCTACGCGAGCACCGGTTCGGCCTCGCTCATGGGGCTCGTGGCGACCCTGGAGTCGCTGCCCTACGTCCTGCTCGGCACGGCGGGCCGCCGGCTGGTGTCCCGCTGCGCGTCCTACCGCGCCCTGTCCCGGGTGGACGCCGCGCGGGCCGGCCTGGTCCTCGCCCTGCCCTTCGTCTGGACGCCGGACGGCCGGGGCGTCTCCGTCCTGCTCATCGGCGTGTTCGTGCTCGGCATCCTCGGCGCCCTCTTCGACCCGAACCTGGAGGCGCTGCTGCCCGGGCTCGCCGGACCGGAGCGGGTGCAGCCGGTGACCGGGCTGTTCGACCTGACCAGCCGCATCGCCCGCATCGGCGGCCGGGCCGGCGCCGGCGTGCTCCTTCTGATGGTCTCCAAGCTGCAGCTCTTCGCGTTCGACGGCGCGGCCTTCGCGGTGTCGGCCGCGGCCCTCGGCTGGCTCGGCCGCCGCGGCGCCGCCGTGCCGCAGCACCGGCCCCCGCCCGGTCCGGACCCCTCGGTGCGGGCCTGGCCGCTGCTGCGGGCCCACCCCCGGATCGGCGTGGCGATCGCGGTGCACGGCCTCGTGCCGTTCTGCTCCGCCGCGACGAGCGTGGCGATGCCGGCCCTGCTCGCCACCCGGTTCGGCGCCGGCGCCGGGGTCTACGGCCTGGTGACCGCCGCGCTCGGCGTCGGGGCGCTGATCGGCAACCCCGTGGCGGGCAACTGGCGGCCCGGGGGCTGGCCGGTCGTGTGCTGCTGCGCGTGGGCGGTCGAGGGGCTGACGACCGTGTGCATGGGACTGGTGGGACGGGTCTCGGCACTGGAGGGTCTGTCCCTGGTGATGGGGCTGGCCGCCCCGCTGGGCACGGTGACGCTCCGGACGCGGCTGGCGCGCTTCCCCTCGGCCCAGCGGCTGCGGCTGATGGCCGTCGAGCACACGGCGGCGCGGTCGGGAGCGGTGGCCTCGACGCTGCTGGTGCCGATGCTGGCCGATGTGTCGGTGCGGGGGGCCTTCGGCATGGCGGGGGCGGTGGTCACGGCGGCTGCTGTGGGGGGCTTTTTCCTCCCCACTCCGCCCTTGCCGGGGTCCGGGGCGCCGCCCCGGGCCCCGGACCGTGCCGCGTCCGGCGTCACGCCCCCGCAGGTGCCGGGGCGTTGAGCCCGAACGCCGAGTGCAACACCCGTACCGCATCGCAGAGATGGTCGTCCTGGCACAGCACCCGCACCCCCGGCCGCAGGTACGTCACCGCCTCGATGCCCACGCCGGCATCGGCGAGCACGCTGCAGCAGCGGGCCACCGAGCCCGGCCCCGCCGAGGGAGCGGCGCCGATCACCGAGATGCTGCCGATGCGGTCGTCGCAGCGCACCCGGACCGGGTCCGGGGCGCCGGCACCGGCGTCCTCGATGGCGGCGAGGACGGCGGGGATGTGGTCCGCGTGCAGGACGAACGACAACTCCCCGGGCCCGGCGTCGTGCTGGCGCACCTCGATGTCGAACCCGCCCTCGGCCGCGGCGGCCGCGTGCAGAATGCGGCCGGCCGCACCGCCGCGCCCGGGCGGGGCGGCGACGGTGATCCGGGCGGCCTTGTGGTGGGTGACCCCGGTGACGGAGCCGCCGGGCGCCCCGGAGTCCTCGCAGAGCAGGGTGCCTTGCCCGGGGCCGTGCGCGGCGCGCACCCGTACCGGCACGCGATGGCGCTGGGCGTACGCGACCGAACCGGCCGCGAGGACCTGGGCGCCGCCCGCCGCCAGCCGGCGCATCGCCTCGTAGCCGATGCGGTCCAGCCGGCGGGCGTCGGGGACGATCCGCGGGTCGGCCGTGTAGACGCCGTCGACGTCGGTGCAGATCTCGCACAGCTCCGCGTCGAGGGCGGCCGCGAGCGCCACGGCGGTGGTGTCGGAGCCGCCCCGCCCCAGCGTGGTGATCTCCGGGCCGCCGTCGGCCCGCCCCTGGAAGCCGGCCACCACCGGGACGAGCCCGGCGTCCAGGGCCTGCCGCACGCGCTCCGGCGCGACGCCGGTGATCTGCGCCCGGCCGTGGTCCGCCGTGGTGGCGATGCCGGCCTGCGCGCCGGTCAGTGAGCAGGCGGGGACGCCCAGCGCGTCCAGGGCCATGGCGAGCAGGGCGCTGGATATGCGCTCGCCCGCGCTGAGCAGCATGTCGGTCTCCCTGGCGGGCGGCAGCGGGGCCACCTGGGCGGCCAGGTCGAGCAGGTCGTCGGTGGAGTCGCCCATGGCGGACACCACCACGACCACATCGGTCCCGCCGGCGCGGGACTTGGCGACGCGTTCGGCGACGAGCTTGAGCCGCGCGGCGTCCGCGACCGACGAGCCACCGTACTTCTGAACGATGAGGGCCACGGGTACCTGTCTCCTTCAGTGGGTGAGCCGACAGGGGGGGGCGGCTACCGGCCTGCGGCCGGGACGGTGACGGAACCGGGGGCGGCCGTGCACTCCTCGATGGCGGACACCAGGATGCTGCAGGCGGTGTCGACGACGTCCTCGGTGACGTTGAGCGGCGGCAGCATCCGCACCACGCAGTCGTCCCGGCCGCCGAGTTCGACGATCAGACCGCGGCGCAGCGCGTGCTGCTGCACGGCCCCGGCGACGGCGGAGGCGGGCCGCCCGTCGCCGGGCACGGCCAGCTCCACGCCCCACATCAGCCCGAGGCCGCGCACCTCCCGCACCCACGGGCAGCTGCGCAGCGCGCCGAGCCGGTCCTCGAACTGGGCGCCGCGGGCCCGCACGTTGGCGAGGACGTCCTCGTCGTGGATGATGCGCACGGCTTCGGCGCCGGCCGCGAAGGCGAGCTGGTTGCCGCGGAAGGTGCCGGTGTGGGCGCCGGGGGCCCAGGTGTCCAGCCGCTCGTCGTAGAGGATCATGGCGACGGGGGTGCCGATGCCGCTGAGCGCCTTGGAGGCGACGATCACGTCGGGCTCGATGCCGTACTGCTCGAAGGCGAACCAGGTGCCGGTGCGGCCGCAGCCGGTCTGCACCTCGTCGACGACGAGCGGGATGCCGAGCTCGCGTGTGATCTCCCGGACCCGGGTGACGAATTCCGGCCGGGCCGGGATGACCCCGCCCTCGCCCTGGACGAGCTCCATCACCACGGCCGCGGGGGCGGCGACGCCGCCGTTGCCGTCGCGCAGCGAACGCTCCAGCAGCGTCGCGCAGTTGGTCTCGCAGGTCTCGGGCGACAGGGCCAGCGGGCAGCGGGTGCAGTAGGAGTACGGGAAGAAATGCGTGCCGGGCATGCCGTTGGGCACCGGTTGCTTCTGGGCGACGAGCCCGGTGAGCGCCATGGCGGCGTGGCTGCTGCCGTGGAAGGCGCCCTGGAAGGAGACGATGTCGCCGCGGCCGGTGGCGGTCTTGCACAACTTGACGGCGGCGTCGACCGCGTTGGCCCCGGTCGGGCCGCACATGTGCACCTTCATCCGGTCGCGGAGGGCCGGCGGCAGCATCGACAACTGGGCCTCGATGAAGGCGTCCTTGGCCGGGGTGGGGAAGTCCAGGCCGTGGGCGAGGCTGCCGAGCTGCCGGGCCGCGGTCGCCACCAGGGCCGGGTGGCTGTGCCCGAGGGACAGGACACCGGCGCCGGCCAGGAAGTCGATGAAGACGTTGCCGTCCACGTCCCTGACCCAGGGCCCGGAGGCCTCGGCCAGGGCTATGGGGAGCCGGCGCGGGTAGGTGCGGGCGTTGGACTCCCGCCGTTGCTGGCGCGCCAGCAGCTCGGCCGAGCGGGGGCCGGGCAGATCGCCGTGGATCCGGGGCCCGGTCCAGGTGGCGGGATCCGTCAACTGCACTGTCATGGTTGCTCCGTGGAATGGGGGAGAAACGGAAGGGGACGGGGGTGCGGCGGTTCAGTACGGTCGGGCCGGGATGCCGCGCCAGTTGCTGCGGGCCGGCAGGTTCTCGCCCTTCATGACCAGCGAGAGGGCGTCGAGACAGGTGCCGTCGCCGACGTGCGCGTCGTAGAGCACGACGCAGCGCGAACCCACCGAGGCGCCCTCGCCGACCCGGACCCGGGACATCTTCATCACCCGGTCCTCGAACAGGTGGGTCTGCAGGGACGTCGCCTCGCCGACCGCCGCGTCGTCGCCCACCTCGACCAGGTCGAACTCGGTCATGAACGTGGTGTTCAGCCAGGTACGCCGGCCGATGCGGGCGCCGAACAGGCGCATGACGGGGGCCATCCACGGGCTGCCGGTGAGAAGGTTCACCAGGCCGGGCACGACCAGGTTCTCGAACAGCCCGGTGATCAGCTCGGTGCGGCGCACCCAGATGCCCCACAGCGGCTCCGTGCGCGCCCGGTAGCGGCCGATCACCAGCCACTTGAGGGCGACGACCACGAGGGTGGCGGCCAGCGAGGACGCCAGGAGCAGCCCGGGGGCCAGGGCGAGCAGGGCGAGCGGGGGAGCGGTCTCGGCGGTCAGCGCCATGGCGTAGAGCAGGGCCAGTATGGTCAGCCCGCCGAGCGTCGCGGGCAGGGTGACCCGGAAGAACTCGATGGCCAGGCGCGCCGCGATGAGCCCCGGGGTCGGGGCGAAGGTGTACTTGGCGGGGAAGTCCGGGCTCTCCTCGCGGGTCGGCAGGAACAGGGCGGGCGAGCCGAGCCAGGTCGTCTCCGGCTCGATGTCGCCGGGCGGGGCGACGGAGTGCACGCCCAGCAGGCTGTTGTCGCCCAGCCGCGAAGAGCCCGGCACCAGCGCCCCGTTGCCGACGAAGCTGCGCCGGCCCACGGTGGCGGGCGCCAGGGCGAACCGCCCGTGGTGGAAGACCGCCGGGCCGACGACGGCGATGTCGGCGACGAAGCTGCGCTCGCCGATCTCCAGCAGGTCGGGGTCGACGAAGCTGACGGTGGCCACCTCGGCCCAGCGCCCGGTCCGGGCGCCCAGCGCCCGCAGGAACGGCACGAGGTAGAGGGTGGAGTACAGGGCGTGGGTGGCGGTCAGGCTCAGCGTCATCATCCCGTCGCCGAGCCACTTGGCCGCGCCGAAGCCGCTGCGCTCGCGGTGGATGCCGGTACGGGCCCGGGGCAGCAGCCCGCGCTTGACGGCGAGGACGAGCAGGCAGGTGGAGACGGCGGCCAGCGGCCCGGCCGCCGCGGCGGCGGCCAGCGCTCCGGCGGGCCCGTGCTCCGCCGCCGCCCAGGCGGTCAGTATCCCGCCCGGCGCGAGCACCAGTGCGGGGGCGAGCATCAGCAGTACGGCGCCCAGGGCGTAGCCGGCCAGTACGGGCAGCGGCCAGCGGCCGTGGTCGGGGTCGGCCTCCAGCCGGGCGAGCAGCGCGGGCTTGCCGCTCTGCCGCACGGCGGGGGAGCCCGCCCAGTACTCCCCGTCGGGGACGGCGTGGTCGGCGGGCACGAGCGACTGGTCGCCCAGCGCGGCGGCGTCACCGATGTCCGCGCCGGGCAGGACGACGCTGTTGGTGCCCAGGTGACTGCCCGCGCCGAGGCGTACGGGGGCCAGCCGGAGCCAGCCGCCCTCGACGGCGAACGGCTGGACGCGTGCCCCGTACCCGATGCTCGCCGCGTCGCCGATCTCCACCAGCGACGGCACGGCCGGCGGGGCGGCGATGTGGCAGCCGCGGCCCACCCGGGCGCCGAGCAGTCTCAAGTAGGGCGGCAGCAGCGGGGATCCGGCCAGCACGGCGGCGGGGGAGAGGGCCAGTATCTTGCCCTGGAGCCAGAAGCGCAGGTACGTCGCGCCCCACAGCGGATACCAGCCCGGCCGCACACCGGCCATGAGCAGCCGTCCTGCGAAGGCGGGCAGCAGGACGAGGTCCACCACCGTCCACGCGAGGTCGACGGGGACGAACTCGCCCCAGCCCAGGTGCGCCAGGGTGCCGACCGGACCGCCGCCGATGCCGTCGACGGGCAGGGCCAGCGTGACGCACAGCCGGTAGAACAGCACCAGGAGCGGCAGACTGAAGACAAGCAACCAGGCGTACAGCAAACCGAGTTGGGCCAGACCGCAGGCCCATACCCGGAGCGTCGAGTGTCGCCGCGGGGCCGGGGCGGGCACGGCCGGGCGCTGCGGGGGAGCGGCGGCGGCCCCGGCGCGTTCCCGGAGGAGGGCGGCGAGCCCGCGGACGGTGGGACGGGCGTAGAGGTCGCCCATCGCCACGCCCTCCAGGTCCGGTTCCCTGCGCAGCCGGGAGACGAGGCGGGCCGCGGACATGGAGTGGCCGCCCAGGTCGCAGAAGAAGTCGTCGTCGGCGGAGAGTTCGGCGGTGCCGAGCACCTCCTGCCAGACGGCGGCCAGTTGCCGCTCCGCAGCGGTCTCCGGCGCGGTGCGGCGGGTGCGGCGGCGGCCGAAGGGGGCCGACGCGGGGGCGGGGAGCCGCGAGCGGTCCACCTTGTCGGCGGCGAGCAGCGGCAGGGCGTCGAGGACCTCGACGAAGGCGGGGATCATGTAGTCGGGCAGCCTGCGGCGCAGCGCGGTGTGCAGGCGCTCGCGCAGCTCGTCCTCGTCCTGCCGGCCGCGGTCGTGCAGGGTGAGGTAGCCGACGAGGGCCTGTGCGCTCCCGTCGGTCCCGTGCGGCACGACGACGGCGCTCTCGACGGCCGGGTCCTCGCGCAGGACCTCCTCGATCTCGGCGCATTCGATGCGGTAGCCGCGGATCTTGACCTGGGTGTCGACGCGGCCGAGGTACTCGATCTCTCCGGTGGGGGTGAACCTGCCGAGGTCGCCGGTGCGGTAGAGGCGGGGCACGTCGGCGCGGTCGGCCTCGACGGGGTTGGCGATGAAGCGTTCGGCGGTCAGTTCGGGACGGTTGACGTAGCCCACGGCCACGCCCGGCCCGCCGACGCAGATCTCGCCCTCGGCGCCGTCGGGGACCGGCCGCAGCCGCTCGTCGAGCACGTAGACCCGGTAACTGGGCAGCGGGCGGCCGATGGTGACCGGCTGGTGCGGGTGCAGCTCGCCGCAGGTCGCGGTCACGGTGGACTCGGTCGGCCCGTAGGCGTTGAGGATCCGCCGCCCGCTGCGCGACCAGCGGTGCACCAGGTCGCGCGGGCAGGCCTCGCCGCTCACCAACAGGCTGCGCAGGGCGGGGAGTTCACCCTCGATGGTGGTGAGCAGGGTGGGCACGCAGCACAGCACGGTGATGGCGTGCTCGGCGAGGAAGTCGGCGAGCCCCTGGCCGACACGGCGTTCGCCGCCCGGCCCGGTGTAGAGGGTGGCCCCGGCGATCCACGCCGGCCAGATCTCCTCGACGGAGAAGTCGAAGGCGAGCGAGAGCCCCTGGTAGACGCGGTCCTCGCCGTGCACCTGGTAGATGGGGGTGGCCACGCGCAGGAAGTTGACGACGTTGGCGTGGCTGACGGCAACACCCTTGGGGCGACCGGTGGTTCCGGAGGTGTAGATGATGTAGCACAGCGACGAGGGGTCGTCCGGCGGGACGGCGCGGTCCGGGGGCAGGTCCGCCGCCTCGGCCTCGGCCAGGTCGACGTCGAGCACCGGGCAGGCCGCCAGGGCGGTGCGCTCGCGCAGGGCCGGGGCGGTGAGCAGGCACTGCACTGCGGCGTCCGCGGCGATGAACGCCACCCGGTCGGCGGGGAACGCCGGGTCGAGCGGCACGTAGGCGGCACCGGCCTTGAGCACGGCGAGCAGGGCGACGTAGGTCTGCGGCGAGCGGTCCAGGAGGATGCCCACCGTGCCGCCCTCGTGCACCCCGCGCTGCCGGAGCAGCCGGGCCAGCCGGTTGGCGCGGGCCTCCAGCTGCGCGTACGTCAGCCGGGTCCCCTCGCAGACGACGGCGACGGCCTCCGGCGTCCGGTCGCAGGTCCGCTCGAAGAATTCGAAAAGGAATCGTACGTGGCGTACTCCGTCACCTTGTACCGGGTCGGGAGAATTCATGACGTGAGCCGGTGCGGTGGGCACCGGGCTCACTCTCGTTTCGGGCACGTGTCCCCCAGGTGAATGGGACGTACAGATATTTCCGCACGCCTTCGCGGCAGCTTCGGGAGGGGCCGTGAGGTGGGCGGATTTCACGGGCGGAAGATTTGGCTGCCGTTGCCGGCGGTGAGTTTTCCGGGCGGCCGCCATTAACAGCGCGTCAGGAAAACTAGGTGGCTGTATCCCGGGGGAACAGCGGGATTCTAGCCGACGTGGGACGCCCCAATTCACGCCATCAGGGCATGTCACGCACGTGGCGGATGTGGTGTGGGTGAATCTCTGCGGCGCTTGGTCCGGACAGGGGACGCGGTGATGCCGATATCCGTCCCGTGGTCAAGGTGAAATCAGGCCCGGCCGGTGTGCGTCGCACGGCTGGTTCCCGCTGGTTGCGAAGACACGCAAGTAAAAAATTCATCTTGTTACTTTGCGGTGCTGTAAACACCGGGCCAAGAATTGCTTGGTGATTATTCCGGACGACCCGCACCGGGCCCGGTACCGGGAATTCCGGGTACCGCCCGGCCATTGATCCAGTCCCCGAAAAATCCGCCGAGGGGCATGTCCGCCACCTGCTCGGCGAGGGCGATGAAACCCCTGGTGCCGCCATTGCCGCCGCGATACCGGGCGAGCCACTCGCGGATCAGCCGGAAAAACTTCTCGTCCCCCGCGGTCAGCCGCAGCGCGTACATGGTCAGGGCGCTCCGGCTGTACACCCAGTCCTCGAACAGGGCGGCCGGGCCGGGGTCCGCGAGCACCGTGTCCGGGTCCGCGGCGCGCACCTCCGCCAGGTGCTCGGCCGCCAGCGTGCGCGCATCGGCCTCGCCGCACGCCTCCCACCACAGCCACTCGGCGTAGGTGGCGAGCCCCTCCTTGATCCACAGGTCCTGCCAGCCGGCGATCCCGGCGCTGTTGCCGAACCACTGGTGGGCCAGCTCGTGCGCCACCTCGTCCTCGTACCCGCGCCGGCCGTCGACGCGGTCGGTGCCGAACACCGCGAACGTCTGCGCCTCCAGCGGATCGCCCACGTCGTCGTCGACCACCACGGCCCCGTACGCCTCGAAGGGGTACGGGCCGAACAACTCGGTGAACACGGTCAGCATCTGCGGCTGGCGGCCGAAGTCGTGGGCCGCGCGTTCCGCCAGACGCTCGGGGAAGGCATTGCGCAGCAGCACGCCCGGCGGGCCGCCCGACTGCTCGTGGAAGACGAACCGGCCGATGGCCAGGGTCGCCAGGTACGGCGCCATCGGCCCCGCGTGCTCGTACACCCACGTCGTGCGCCCCCGCCCGGCCGGACTGCGCAGCGTGAGCGTGCCGTTGGCGCACACCTGCCAGCCGTCCGGGACCGTCACCTCGAACCGGTACGCCGCCTTGTCGTCCAGCCGGTCGTTGCAGGGGAACCACGACGGCGCGCCCACCGGCTCGCTGGAGACGCGGATGCCCTCGCGGGTGGTGAACCAGCCCGCCTCGTCGTCGAGTTCGGGGATCCCGACGGGCCGCGGGACGCCGCGGTAGTGCACCGTCACCTCGACGGGCTCCCCGGCGGGCAGCGGCCGCGGAGCGGCGACGAGCAGCTTCCTGCGGCGGTGCCGGAACCGGGCCGGTGCCCCGGCCACGTCGACGCGGGACACGTGCAGCCGGGCCAGGTCGAGCTCGATGACGTCGATCTGCTCCGCGGGCACGACGGTCAGCTCCGCGGCCGCCAGGATGCGGCCCGAACCCGGCTTCCAGTCCAGACGGATGCGGTAACGGCGCACGCCGTAGCCGCTGTTGCCGTGACCCGGGAAGTACATGTGCGCCGGTCCGGGCATCCCGATGCCCCCGGCGGGACGGCGGCGGGCGGGGCGGCGCATCGGCTCAGCGGGCCAGCCGGCCCAGCAGCGAGGCCGCGGAGGCGATGCCCAGCGCCGCGGCGACGACGAGCACGGCGAAGTCGGTGCCCAGATGGGCGGGCGTGCCGATGAGCAGCCCGCGCAGCGCGTCCACCTGGTAGCTCAGCGGGTTCGCCCTGCTGACGACCTGCAGCCAGCCGGGCATCGCGGACACCGGGTACAGCGCGTTGGAGCCGAAGAACAGCGGCATCGTGATGGCCTGGCCGATGCCCATGAGGCGGTCGCGGGTGAGCACGATGCCCGCGATCGTCATCGACAGGCAGGAGAAGAAGGCCGAGCCGAGCAGCACCACGACCAGGACGCCCAGCAGCCGCAGCGGATTCCAGGTCAGGGCGACGCCCAGCGCCGCCGCGATGGCGATCACGACCACGGCCTGGATGACGGCCTTCACCCCGGCGGCGAACGCCTTCCCGGTCACCAGCGCGGCCCGGGGCGTCGGGGTGACGAGCAGCTTGGTCAGCACGCCCGAGTCCCGCTCCCAGATGATCATGATGCCGTAGAAGATGGCGATGAACATCGCGGACTGGGCGATGATGCCGGGCGCGAGATAGTCCAGGTAGGGCACGTGGCCGGTGGGGATGGCACGGATGCGGGTGAAGGTCTCGCCGAAGATCAGCAGCCACAGGGCGGGCTGCACGGCACGCGTGTAGAGCTCGGTGCGGTCGTGCCGCAGCTTCTGCAGCTCGACGGCGCACATCGCGGCCACCCGGGCCGGCACCACCCGCCAGCCGCTGCGGGCCTGCGGCGGGGTCAGCAGCAGGGCGTAGCGCTCCTCCGGTGGGAGGGGGTCAGCCGATGCGGGAGGCGGTGCGGCGGGTGCGGCGGACATCGCTGAACTCCCCTCGTTCGTCGGGGCCGGGCTCGTCGAGCCCGCTTCCGGCGAAGTGCCGGAAGACGTCCTCCAGGGACGGCGGGGGAGACTCCGCCCCGCCGGACTCCCGGCGGTGGGCGACCAGCTGGTCCTTGAGCTCCGCAGGCGTGCCCAGCGCGCGGATCCTGCCGCGGTGCATCAGCGCCAGCCGGTCGCAGCGCTGGTCGGCCTCCTCCATGGAGTGGGTGGTCACCAGGACCGTCATCCCGGTCCCGGCCCGGATGTCGGTGATGCGCTCCCAGACGCTGTCGCGGGCGATCGGGTCGAGGCCGATGGTCGGTTCGTCCAGGATCAGCAGCCGGGGCGCGCTGACCAGGGCCTGCGCCAGCTCCAGGCGGCGCACCATGCCGCCCGAGTACGTCGCGGCCGGCCGGTCGGCGGCGGAGGTGAGGCCCACCGCGTCCAGCGCCTGCGCCACCCGGGCGGCGCGCTCGCGGCGGGCCACGTCGAAGACCCGGGCGAAGAGGGCGACGTTCTCCTGTCCGGTCAGGCTCCCGTCGGCGGAGAGCTGCTGCGGCACGTAGCCGAGGAGGCGCCGCACCGCCATGCGCTGCCGGGCCGCGTCGTGGCCGAAGACGCTGACCACGCCCGGCGGCACGGGCAGCAGCGTGGTGATCGCCCGGATCGTGGTCGTCTTGCCCGCGCCGTTGGGACCGAGGAGGCCGAAGACCTCGCCCGGCTCCACCTGCAGGTCCACGCCGTCGACGGCCTTGGTGCTGCCGAACGCGTAGTGCAGGCCGGTGCAGCGGACGGCCGCGACGGGCTCGCCCCCTCCGGTGTCACGGACCGGGTTCACGGAACCTCCCCTGTCTCGCGCAGCGACTCGGCCAGCCTGCGCAGCGCCGGGAGCGCCGCCGTCAGAGCGGCCCGGTCGTCGGCGGCGAGCCTCTCCATCCGCTCGTGGAACAGGGCCGTGCGCTGCGCGTCCCAGTCCCGCAGCTGCTCCCGGCAGGCGGGGGTCGGGTGCAGCAGTGCGGCGCGCCGGTCCTGCGGGTCGGCCTCGCGGTGCAACAGCCCTGCCGCCACCAGCTGGTTGACCAGGGTGCTGACCGAATTGGCCGCCAGGCACAGCTCGCGGGCGGCGGCGGAGACGCCGATGCCCGGCCGGGCCGCCACCACGCGCATCAGCTCGGCCTGGGCCCCGCGGAGCCGCGGCTGGGGCATCGCCCGCCACAGCCGGCGCCGGGCCAGCCGCTGGATGCCCGCCAGCACTCCGGCGAGCTCGTCGGGGAGACCACCTGCGGCCATATCATCAGGTTAGCTCTGTGTGAGAGCTAACGGAAGGCGTTCGCACGGCGCCCGGGCGCCGGGATGCGCCGTGTTCTCGGTGTGCGCCGGGTTCCGCCGGGTCATGGGAGCCGGCCGGGTGCGCGGGCTCGAACGGGGCGACGTCGGTGGCATCCACCGCGCGGCGCAGGGTCCGGGCGATCTGCACGGCGTCGCCCACCGCCCAGAAGTGGACGAAGAACAGCCGCGGTTCGTCGTCCAGTCCGTGGTTGTGCAGCTCGATGATGCTGACGCCGCCCCGGTGCAGCGCCGCCAGCACGTGCTGGACCTCGTCGGCCGTCATCGCGAAGTCGCCGTTGACCGCCGCCCGTCCGCCGCCGAGCGGCTGGAAGAGGAACGCCGACATGGCCCCCAGTCCGGGCGGCATCACCAGGCAGCCCATCGTCACCGTCTCGCGGCGGAAGAAGAGGCACTTGTGGACCCCTTCGTCGTCGAACCCCTTGACGCCCAGAACGGCGGCGATCCCCTTGGTGTCCAGCCCCTTCACCCGCTCGACCGGCCGTGCCCGGGCCGGGGTCGCGGTCCGGTCGAGCGCCGAGCGCAGCGCGCCGGCCAGGGCCTTGGCGTCGTGGCGGTGACCGTGGACGTGGACCCACCAGACCTCGGGGGAGTGGGCCAGCAGGTGCTTGTGGATCGCCGTTTGGTGCAGGCCCTTCGCGTGCAGGGAGCCGATCACGTGCTGCAACTCGCTCTCGGCGATGGCCAGATCGCCCATCAGCAGGGTGCTGCCGTCGTCGTAGCGGACGAAGGACACGTGGGAGCCCACGGCGAGCGCCGGGTGCACGGACACCCCGCGGGAGGTCACGCGCAGGTCGTCGCGCAGGAAGCCCAGCTGGTACTCGGTGCCCGCCATGATGCCCGTCCGGCCCATCGCCCGGGCGACGCCGTGCCAGTCCTCGGCCTTCGTCGTCACGGGCCGCAGCCGCCTCGTGGCGCCCGCCCCGTCCTGCACCGCCGGTCTGCCGCCGCGCGCCGCGGCCGTTCCCGCACCGGCCAGGACCGGGGCGAGCGCGGCGGCGGTCAGTACCCGCCGCCGCAGCACGTTCTCAGAATCGGAAGTATCCATGCCCTGCTGCGTACTACGAAGCTGCGGACAATGCACTTATTGAAGGGTGAAGCATGATCAACTACGAACAAATGGACCAGTGGTTTGCGGCGGAAGGGATCGGAAGAGGTATCAGGCATGACCGAGAGCAAAGCGGCGCATGCCGCCGATGTGGCGCGTACGTACTACGACTCCGACGATGTCAACGGCTTCTACGTCCATGCGTGGGGCGGTGACGACATCCACGTCGGGATCTACGCCGACGGGCACGACACGGTCGCCGTGGCCTCCCGCCGCACCGTCGGGCACGTGGCCGGGAAGGCCGCCGACCTGCTTCGTCCCGGCGGCACCGTGCTGGACCTGGGATCCGGCTACGGAGGCGCGGCCCGCGCCCTGGCGGAGCAGTACGGCTGCCGGGTGACGGCCCTCAACATCAGCGAGGTCCAGAATCGCCGGCACCGCGAACTCAATGCCGCACGCGGCCTCGACGGGCTCGTCGACGTGGTCACCGGCAGCTTCAACGACATCCCCTTCCCCGACGGGAGCTTCGACGTCGTCTGGTCCCAGGAGGCCCTCTGCCACAGCGGCGACCGCGCCCGCACGCTCCAGGAGGCGGTACGGGTCCTCCGGCCCGGCGGCCGGCTGCTCTTCACCGACACCATGGCCGCCGAGGACGCCCCCGAGGAGGAACTGCGCCCCCTCGCCGAGCGCCTGACCAACGCCGACTTCGCCACCCCCGGCTACTACCTCGGCCAGCTGCGGCAACTTGGCCTGTCCGACGTTCAGTTCGAGGACCTCACCGCCCACATGCTCACTCACTACGAGCGCATCACGGGAGAGGTCGAGGCGCAGGACCCGCAGCTGCTGGGCGCCGTGAGTGCCGCGTACGTCGAACGTCTGCGGGAGAACCTGCCCCGCTGGGCGTCCGCCTGCCGTGCGGGCCTGCTCAGCTGGGGTGTCTTCGACGCCCGCCGGCCGCCTGCGCCACAGTGATGCCCTCGCCGAGTCCGAAGGCCTTGTGCAGGGCGCGGATGCCCTCCGGGAGCCGGGGGGAGCGGCAGACCGCCGAGATCCGGGTGTCCGAGGCGGAGACCGTCCCGACGGGCACCCCCGCCCCGGTCAGCGCCTCGCGGAACGCCGCGAGCGCGCCGGTCCGCTCCTTCATCCCGGACCCGACGAGCGAGACCCGGCCGATGTCGTCCCGGTACGTCACGCCCTCGTAGCCCAGCTCGTCCCGGTGCCGGCGCAGCTCGGCCAGCACGGAAGGGGCGTCGCCCGCGGGGAGCACCAGGGTGATGTCGCTGCGCGGCCCGTCCGGCGACGGCACGGCGTGGTGGACGACCAGGTCGCTCTCGGCGCCGGCGTCGGCCAGCAGCCGGAAGACGTCGGCCGTGGCCCCCGGCCGGTCCGGGACGGCCGTCATGGTGACCTCCGCACTGGCCAGGTCGTGGGCCACGCCTGTGAACGCGGCCGGGGGGGTGCGGAGTTCCTCCGGCGCCCCCGCGGACACCATCGTGCCGGGGCCGTCGCCGTCGCCGTCGTCGGAGGAGCGGACGTGGACCGTCACCCCGTACCGGGAGGCGTACGCGACGCTGCTCGCCGCCAGCACCTTCGCCCCGCCGGCGGCCATGGCCTGCATGGCCTCGTACGTCAGGTGCTGCAGCTGCCGGGCCTCCGGCACGATGCGCGGGTCCGCGGTGTAGACCCCGTCCACGTCGGTGTAGATCTCGCACACGTCGGCCTTGAGGGCCGCGGCCAGGGCTATCGCGGTGGTGTCGGAGCCGCCGCGGCCCAGCGTGGTGACCTCGTTGGTCTCCCGGCTCACCCCCTGGAACCCGGCGACCAGCGCGATCGTGCCGTGGTCCAGGGCCTCCCGCACGCGCCACGGTTCGATGCCGATGATCCGCGCCCTGCCGTGCGCCGAGCTCGTGATCACCCCGGCCTGCGCCCCGGAGAAGGAGCACGCAGGGGCGCCGAGCGTGTGGATCGCCATCGCCGTCAGGGCGTTGGATATGCGCTCGCCCGCCGTCAGCAGCATGTCGAGCTCGCGGCGCGACGGCACCGGACCCATCTCGTGGGCCATGCGCAGCAGATGGTCGGTGGTGTCGCCCATGGCGGACACCACCACCACGAGGTCGTGCCCCTCGGCGTGCGCGGCGACGACGTGCTCGGCGACGTGCTTGATCCGATCGGTGTTCCGGACCGAGGAGCCGCCGTACTTCTGGACGATGAGTGCCATCAGATCGCGCCTTCCCCGGAGGCCGCACCGCCGTCGGGGCGGCCGGTGGACAGGGCCGGCCGGTACGGTCCCGGCCGGGACGGGCGGAGCGTCACGGACTGCATGACGTGACCGCCTTCACGAGAATCGAACAGGCCGTGTCGACGACCTCGGCCGTGACGTTCAGCGGCGGCAGGATCCGTACGACGCAGTCGTCCCGGCCGCCGAGTTCGACGATCAGCCCCTGCCGCAGCGCATGGGCCTGCACCGCCGAGGCCATCGCCCCCGCGGGCCGGCCGGTTTCCGGGTCCGCCAGCTCGATCCCCCACATCAGGCCGCGGCCCCGCACCTCGCGCACCCACGGGTGACCGCGCAGCACGGCGAGCGCCTCCGCGATCTGGTCCCCGCGCGCGCGGACGTTGTCGAGGACGCCGTCGCGCCGGATGATGCGGATCGCCTCCACGCCTGCGGCGAAGGCCAGTTGGTTGCCGCGGAAGGTGCCGATGTGGGCGCCCGGCCCCCACTTGTCGAGCACGGCGTTGTAGAGGATGAGGGCGACGGGCAGGCCGGCGCCGCTCAGCGCCTTGGACGCCACGATCACGTCCGGCTCGATGCCGTACTGCTCGAAGGCGAACCACGTCCCCGTGCGCCCGCAGCCCGTCTGCACCTCGTCGACGATCAGCGGAACGCCGAGCTCCCGGGTCACGGCCCGGACCCGCTGCGCGAAGTCCAGGCGCGCCGGGACGACACCGCCCTCGCCCTGCACCAGCTCCATCAGCACCGCGGCCGGCCGCGGCATCCCGCCGAGGCCGTCGGCCAGCGCCTCCTCCAGCGCGCCGGGGTCGTTGTACGGGAAGAAGTGCACGCCGGGCATGGTGTTCTGCACGGGCTGCTTCGCGGTCACCAGCCCGCTGAGCGCCATGGCGGCGTGGGTGCTGCCGTGGAAGCCGCCCCGGAAGGAGACGACGTCGCCGCGCCCGGTGGCGATCTTGCACAGCTTGACGGCGGCCTCCACCGCGTTGGCGCCGGTGGGCCCGCAGAAGTGCAGCTTCATGCGGTCGCGCAGCCCCGGGTCCAGCATGGACAGCTGGGCCTCGGTGAAGGCGTCCTTGGCCGGGGTGGGGAAGTCCAGGCCGTGCGTGAGCAGGCCCAGTTGCCGGCCCACGCAGGCGACGAGCTCGGGGTGGCCGTGCCCGAGGGAGAGCACCCCGGCACCCGCGAGGAAGTCGATGAAGACGTTGCCGTCGACGTCCCGGACGAAGCTCCCGGAGCCCTCGGCCAGTGCGACGGGCAGATGGCGCGGGTAGGTGCGGGCCGCGGACTCCCGCTGCTCCTGCCGCGCGAGGAGGGCGGCCGACTGCGGACCGGGCAGGTCGCCGGCGACGTGCGGGCCGGCCCAGGTGCCGGGACGGGCGAGAACGGTCATGACAGGCCTCCGCCAGAGTGAGCCGGTGCAGGGTCGCAGGGACGGGCCGGAATGCCTTGCCACCGGGTCCCGTCCGGCAGCGCTTCGCCCTTCATCACGAGAGACAGCGCATCCAGCCGGGCCCCGGTACCGACCCGTGCGTCGTAGAGCACGACGGAACGGGCACCGACCGAAGCACCTGCCCCGACCGTCACGTGGGACATCTTCATCACCCGGTCCTCGAACAAGTGGGTCTGCAGCGAGGTGACTTCGCCGACCGCGGCGTCGTCGCCCACCTCGACCAGATCGAACTCCGTCAGGTACGTCGTGGCCAGCCACACCCGCCGCCCGATGCGGGCGCCGAAGAGCCGCAGCACGGCGCCGATCCACGGGGTTCCGGCGAGGAGGTTGACCAGCGAGAGCACCACCAGGTTCTCGTACAGACCGGTCACCAGCTCGGTACGGCGCACCCAGATGCTCCACAGGGGTTCCACCCGCGGCCGGTAGCGCCCCACGACCAGCCACTTCAGCGCCACCGTGATCAGCGTGCAGGCCAGGCCCGCGCCCAGCAGCAGGGCCGGGGCGAGGAACAGGAGCGCGGTCGCCGGGAAGCGCCGGGCGATCTCCATCGCGGCGTACAGGATGCCCAGGCCGCTGAGCGTGCCGACGGTCGCGGGCAGGGTCACCCGGAAGTACTCGATGGCCAGCCGGGCCGCGATCAGAGGGCGGGTGGGGGCGTAGGTCAGCTTCTCGGGGAACGGCAGGCTCTCCTCGCGGTGCGGCAGGAAGATCGCGGGCGACCCCAGCCAGGTCGTCTCGGGGTCGACCGGCCGGAGCGGGGCGAGGGAGTGCACGCCCAGCAGGCTGTTGTCGCCCAGCCGGCCGGCGCCCGGCAGCAGGGCCCCGTTGCCGACGAAGCTGCGCCGCCCCACCTCCGCGGGCGCGAGCGCGATGCGGCCGCGGTGGAAGACGGCCGGGCCCACGACGCTCACGTCGGCCACGAAGCTCTGCTCGCCGACGACCAGCATGTCGGGGTCGACGAAGCTGACCGTCGCCACCTCCGACCAGCGGCCCGTGCGGGCGCCCAGCCCGCGCAGGAACGGCACGAGGTAGAGCGTGGAGTACAGGGCGTGCGTCAGCGTCAGGCTCATCGTCATCATGCCGTCGCTGATCCACTTGCGGACCCCGAACCCGCTGCGCTCCGGGCGGATGCCGGCCCGGGCCACGGGCAGGACGGTCCGCTTGACGAGGAGCGCGGACGCGCAGAGGGCGAGCACGACCAGGGGGCCGCTCGCGGCGACGGCCGCCAGGCCCCAGCCGGCGCCGTGGTACCAGGCGGCCCAGGCGACGAGGGTCGCGGCCGCGGCCGTGGTCAGCAGCGGGATCAGCAGGAACAGCAGGGCCCCGGCCGCGTACCCGGCCAGCACCCCGGGCGGCCAGGGCCGTTCGTCGGCCTCGGCGTCCAGGGCCGCCAGCAGCGGCGGACGGGCGTCCTGCCGGGCGGCCGGGGCGCCGGCCCAGTGCTCGCCGCCGGGCACGGTGACGTCCTCGGGCACCAGCGACTGCTCGCCCACCGTCGCCCGGTCGCCGATCACGGCACCGGCCAGCACCACGCTGTTGGTGCCCACGAAGCTGCCGGACCCGATTCGCACGGGCGCCAGCCGCAGCCGGCCGCCCGCGACGGTGTACGGCTGGAGCCGGGCCCCGTAGCCGATGCTCGTGCCCTCGCCGATCTCCACCAGCGGGACCGGCAGGGGGACGGCCGAGAGATGGCAGTGCCGTCCGACCCGGGCGCCCAGCAGCCGCAGACAGGGCGCCAGCAGGGGCGAACCGGCCAGCAGTGCGAGCGGGATCAGCGTGAGGATCCTGGTGTGCAGCCAGAAGCGCAGATAGGTCACGCCCCACAGCGGATACGTCCCCGGGCGCACCCCGGCCATGAGGAGCCGGCAGCCGAGCAGCGGCAGCACCAGCATGCTCACGGCCAGCCAGGCCGCCTCCAGCAGCACGAACCACGGCAGCGGGATGTCGGAGAGCACGTCCAGGGCGCTGCCCGCCACGGGCTCCTGCACGGGGACGTCCCAGGCCTCGAACAGCCGGTACAGCAGGACCACCATCGCCAGGCCGGGCAGCAGCAGCCACACGTACACCCCGGCGAGCTGGGCCACCCCGCACGCCCGGACGCGGGCGGTGGAGTGGCGCAGCGGGGCCTGCGCCTCGGCGGGCCGCGCGGCGGGGACGGCCGAGGCCTCGACGAAGGCCGCCAGGTCCCGGACGGTGGGGTGGGCGTACAGGTCGCCCATGGCCAGGCCCTGCAGCTGCGGGTCCTGGCGCAGCCGGGACATCAGCCGGGCGGCGCTCATCGAGTGGCCGCCCAGGTCGCAGAAGAAGTCGTCCTCGACGGAGACGTCGTCGGTGCCGAGCACGTCCCGCCACAGTGCGGTGAGCCGGTGCTCCAGCGGAGTCCCCGGCGCGGCGCCCGGCCCCGGGCGCCGGGCCAGCGGGGGAGAGGAGGGCGCGGGCAGGGCGGCGCGGTCCACCTTGTCGGCGGCCAGCAGCGGGAACTCGGGGAGGATCTCCAGGTGCGAGGGGATCATGTAGCCGGGCAGTCTGCTCTGCAGCCGGACGCGCAGCCGTTCGCGCAGTTCCGCCCCGGCCACGGGGGAGGGGCCGCGGCGGAGGGTCGCATAGGCGGTCAGGCCCTGGGCGGCCCCGTCCCGCTCCAGCGGGGTGACGACGGCGTTCTCCACCGCCTCGTCCTCGCGCAGGACGGCCTCGATCTCGGCGAGTTCGATGCGGTAACCGCGGATCTTGACCTGGGTGTCGACCCGGCCCAGGTACTCGATCTCGCCCGTGGCCGTGAACCGCCCGCGGTCGCCCGTGCGGTAGATGCGCGGCACGTCCGCGTCGTCCCGGGCGACCGGGTTGGGCACGAAGCGCTCGGCGGTGAGTTCGGGACGGTTGACGTAGCCGATGGCCACGCCGGGGCCGCCGATGCAGATCTCGCCGCTCTCGCCCTGCGCGACCGTCCGCAGTCTGTCGTCCAGGATGTAGACGCGGTAGGTGGGCAGCGGGGTGCCGATGGTGACCGGCCGGTGCGGGAGGAGCTCGCCGCAGGTGGCGGTGACGGTCGCCTCCGTGGGCCCGTAGGCGTTGAGGATCCGGCGCCCCGGGCGCGACCAGCGGCGCACCAGGTCGGGCGGGCAGGCCTCCCCGCTGACGAGCAGGCTGCGCAGGCTGGGGACGTCCGTCTCCAGGGTGGAGAGCAGGGTGGGCACGCAGCACAGCACCGTGATCCCGTGCCGTACGAGGAAGTCCGCCAGCTCCTGCCCGGCGCGCCGGCCCTCGCCGGGCCCGGCGACCACGGTCGCCCCGGCCGCCCACGTCGGCCAGATCTCCTCGACCGCGAAGTCGAAGGCGATCGACAGGCCCTGGTAGACCCGGTCCTGCGCGGTCACCCCGTAGACCGGGGCGGCCACGCGCAGGAAGTTGACGATGCTCGCGTGCGAGACGGCCACGCCCTTGGGCCGGCCCGTGGTGCCGGAGGTGTAGATGACGTACGACACGGACGCCGGGTCGACGGCGATGCCCGGTCTGCTGTCCGGCACGGCGGCCAGCGCGCCTTCGGACCGGTCGAGCTCCAGCACCGTGCAGGGCAGGTCCCGGGTCCGTTCGCGCAGCGACGACGAGGTCAGCAGGGCGCACAGCCCGGCGTCGCGGGCGATGTACGCCAGCCGGTCGGCGGGGAAGGACGTGTCGAGCGGGACATAGGCGGCCCCCGACTTGATGACGCCGAGCAGGGCGGCGTAGCTGTCGGCGGACCGGTCGAGCAGGATCCCGACGGCGCTGCCCTCCGCTGCGCCGTGCGCCCCGAGCAGGTGGGCGATGCGGTTGGCGCGGCGGTCGAGCTCGGCGTAGCCGATGCGCCTGCCGTCGCAGAGGACCGCGGTGGCGTCCGGCGTCCGATCGCACGCGCGCTCGAAGTAGGCGGCCAGGGTGCGGACGTCCGGGAGAGCGTGGCCGGACGTCCGTGACGGTACGCCCGGGTCTGCGTCCGTCCCGACGGAATCGGTTGTCGCTGTCGCCTCTGCCATGGCCTTCTCCCTGCGCGCTCCTGCGCGGCAGATCGCCGTGCCCGGCACTGCTCATCCATGAATACGGTCGGGGGCCGGGTTCGACTCAGGCGGAACGCCCGAATTCCCGTGCCACATCCGGCAAATTCTTGCCATCGATGGTTAAAGGAAAAGGAAAACGGGGAGGTCGGCCGACCGTCCACAGCGGTCACGGGAGGGATGCTCCGCCTCCTCCGCCCCTCGGTGCTCTTCCCACGGTAAGTAGCCATCCGGAAAAGGGAAAACGGGGGCGGTGCAGTACCCTGCGTCCGCGGCGACGGACACCCGAGAGCGTCCATTTGTGCCGTTTCTGCCGGTCAGGGGCGGGTTCCAGCGAAGATGATCTTGTGACTACAGATCTGTAGACAGCTTAGGCTTGCCTGAATAAGGTATGGCTTCGCTAACCAGCACTACCGACGCCGCGGCGGGGAGAACAGCATGTGGGACGACGCGTTTCCGAGCTTCTTGATAGGTCTGAGAGAAGGGCTGGAAGCCGGACTCATCGTCTCGGTCCTCGTCGCCACCCTCGTGCGCGCCGGCGCCAAGTCCCGCCTCCCGCAGGTGTGGACGGGCGTCCTGGGCGCAATAGCCCTCTCCCTGAGCTTCGGTGCGGTGCTGACCTTCACCGCGGCCAGCCTCTCCGCCACCGCCCAGGAGGCGTTCGGCGGCACGCTCAGCGTCATCGCGGTCGCCTTCGTCACCGCCATGGTCTTCTGGATGCGGCGCTCGGCCCGCAACCTCTCCGGTGAGATCCGGGAGAAGGTCACCAGCGCCCTCGCCATGGGCACCGGCATGCTGATCGTCACCTCGTTCCTCGCCGTGGGCCGCGAGGGCCTGGAGACCGCCCTGTTCCTCTGGACGACGGCACGCGCCGCCGGCGAGTCCGCGGGCCCGATGCTCGGCGCCGGCATCGGACTCGTCATCGCCGCGGGGCTCTGCTGGGGCCTGTACCGCCGGGTCCTGAAGATCAACCTCACGAAGTTCTTCACCGCCACCGGCGTCGTCCTCATCGTCATCGCCGCCGGCGTCCTCGGCTACGGACTGCGCGACCTCCAGGAGGGCGGCGTACTGCCCGGGAAGACCGCGTTCGCGTTCGACCTGAGCCAGAACATCGACGCCGGATCCTGGTACGGCACGCTCGTCCAGGGCGTGTTCAACCTGACCCCCTCCATGACGTGGCTGCAGGTCGTCTCCTACGCCGCCTACCTCGCCGTCGTCATGACGCTGTTCGTACGGGGCGTGCGCGGCACCCGCCCGGCGAAGGCGGAGGCCAAGGCGGAGGCCAAGACCGAGGCTGCGCAGGCCGGTTCCGCCGCCGCGGAGGAGAAGGACGCGCCCGGGAAGACGCCGCGCCGCCGCCCGGCGTGGCTGGTCCCCGCGGCCGTCGTCGCCGTGCCCGCCGTCGCCGCCGGTGCCGTCGTCGCCTTCAGCGGCTCCAAGCCCGCCGGCGCCCAGACCGTCGCCGTCTCCGAGAAGGAGTGCGGCAAGGGCTTCACCGCCCCGCAGCCCGGCCGCCAGACCTTCCAGATGCACAACACCGGCGACAAGGCCTCCGAGGTCTACCTCGTCGACCCCGCCACCAACGCCGTCTACGGCGAGATCGAGGGCCTGGCGCCCGGCACCACGCGCGACCTCGTCGCCACCGTCGGCAGCGGCGAGTACGCCTGGCGGTGCGTGCCCACCGGCGGCAAGGCCGTCACCTCCGCACCGGTGCGCGTCAGCGGCGGCGGCAACGTCAAGGCCGTCAAGCCCGTCTCCGAGGAGGACCTGGCCGGCCCGCTGAAGGCCTACAAGGACTACGTCGGCAAGGGCCTGGCCACGCTGACCGACCAGACCGGCAAGCTCAGCGACGACATCCAGAAGGGCGACCTCGACGCCGCCCGCACCGACTGGCTCACCGCCCACCGCACCTACTCCTCCCTCGGCGCGGCCTACGGCACCTTCCAGGACTTCGACAAGAAGATCAACGGCCGCACCGCCGGACGCCCCGACGGCGTGCGCGACAAGGACTTCACCGGCTTCCACCGCGTCGAGTACGGCCTGTGGCACGGCGAGTCCGCCGACGACCTGCGCGGCCCGGCCCAGCAGCTGCAGCAGGACACCCAGGGCCTGCAGAAGGCCTTCCCCACCCAGGACTTCGACCCCTCCGACCTGCCGCTGCGCACCCACGAGATCCTGGAGAACACGCTCCAGTTCGAGCTCACCGGCGACGCCGACCAGGGCAGCGGCACCACGCTGGCCACCGCCGACGCCAACCTCGCCGGCACCCGCGAACTCCTCGACGTCCTGCGGCCGCTGATCGCCGCGCGCGGCCCGCAGCTGCTCACCACCGTGAACGGCGACATCGACCGCGTGCAGAAGCTGCTCGACGCCGCGCACCACGACACCGCGTGGACCCCGGTCGACAAGCTCGACGCGACCGGCCGCGCCCGGCTGAACGGAGCCACGGGCCAGCTGCTCGAGGACCTCGCCCCCATCCCCGATCTCCTCGAGATCCGCAAGTCCGCCTGACCCGTGCCCCACGCCGAACCCTCCGAAGGGAACCAGAACATGACCGCCGAATCCGCCTGCCCGATGGGCTTCGCCGCCGGCCGCCGCGGTTTCGTCAAGACGGCGCTCGGGGCGGGCGCGGCCGGTGCCGCCCTCGCCGGCGGCGGCTTCGCGCTCGGCCAGGCCGGCGCGGGACAGGCGCAGGCCGCCGACACCAGGAGCGCGGGCAAGGTCGACTTCCACGGCGCGTACCAGGCGGGCATCCTCACCCCGCAGCCCGCCGCCGCGGCCTTCCTCTCGCTCAACGTGATCGCCGACAACCGCAAGGAACTCGCCGACCTGTTCCGGACGATCACCGAGCGGGCCCGCTTCCTGACCGCGGGCGGCGCCCCCGTCGACCTGGGGGTCGGCGCACCGCCCTCGGACAACGGCATCCTCGGCCCGACGGTCCCCGCCGACCGGCTCACCGTCACCCTCGGCGTGGGCGCGTCCCTCTTCGACGACCGCTTCGGGCTCGCCAAGGCCAAGCCCCGCAAGCTCACGCCGATGCGGACGTTCCCCAACGACAACCTCCAGGCCGCCGAGTGCCACGGCGACCTCTCGCTGCAGATCTGCGCCGAGAATCAGGACACCGTCCTGCACGCCCTGCGCGACATCGCCCGGCACACCCGCGGCGCCATGCAGATCAAGTGGCGCATCGACGGCTTCCAGAACGCGCCCCGCCCGACGGGCGCGCAGCGCAACCTGCTCGGCTTCAAGGACGGCATCGTCAACCCCGACACCGAGTCCGCGCGCGAGATGAAGCGGCTGGTGTGGGTGACGGACCAGCTCGGCGAGCCCTCCTGGGCCGTCGGCGGCAGCTACCAGGTGATCCGCATCATCCGCATGCTCGTCGAGTTCTGGGACCGCGTCTCGCTCACCGAGCAGGAGAAGATGTTCGGCCGCCGCAAGGACACCGGTGCGCCGCTGGACGGGGCCAAGGAGACCGACAGCCCCAACTACGCCAAGGACCCCAAGGGCGAGGCGATACCGCTCACCGCCCACATCCGCAAGGCCAACCCCCGCACGCACGACACCGACGACTCCCGCATCCTGCGCCGCGGTTACAACTACGACCGGGGCGTCGACAACGTCGGCAACCTCGACATGGGCCTGGCCTTCTGCTGCTACCAGCAGGACGTCAAGCGGCAGTTCGAGGCCACCCAGGAGCGCCTGATCGACGAGCCGCTCGTCGACTACATCTCGCCGACCGGCGGCGGGTACTTCTACGCGGTGCCCGGTGTGAAGGACTCCAAGGACTGGCTGGGCCGGGGCCTGTTGGAGAGCTGAGCCGCGGCCCGTGGGCCCCGTCACCGGACGAACCCGGTGACGGGGCCTTCGTGTTGCGGTGCGTGTTCGCGCCCGAAGGGGCGCGGGGAACTGCGCGACCGGCCACGACGAGCCGACAGCCGATGCACCGGCCGTCCAGCGTAGCGCTCAGTATCGGATGCTCCCGGGCCGGGAGACCGGCACAGGGGTGCGCGGGCCGCCGCCGGGCGCCATGCTGAACGCCCCGCCCTGCAGCGGCCCGGGTGCGTAGCCGCCGCTGGTCAGGGCCTGCGGCTGGTCGCTGTCGAAGGGCTGACCGTCCACCGTGATGCCGGAGAAGTCCAGGCGGGCGAAGGACGGATAGCTCTGCGTCGGCGACTCGATGACGGCCTCGGCGCTCGCGTTCTGCCCGCCGATGTTCTGGTCGATGTGCTCGGACCAGCCCTTGGTGGTGTCGCTGAGGGTGAGGGTGTAGCTGCCGCCGCCGTTGGAGACCACCGTCGCGGTGATGGAATCGCCCTCCGAGACCGGGTCGTTCCAGTAGACGGGCGGGGACGGGTACATCTCGTACCAGGCCGAGAGCACGGGCGAGCCGCTGGAGCAGTCGGTCTGCACCCCGGCCTGCTCCACCGACTGCGAGCCGTAGCCGTCGATGCCGACCCAGGGGGCGAAGAGGTCGTTGGAGGAGGTGCAGGTGGCGTGGGGTTCGGTCCACGAGCCGGTGATCGTGGAGAACGAGCCCTGGGCGACGTAGCCGCCCCAGTTGCTGTCCTGCAGGCGGGCGTTCAGCGGGCCGAAAGCGGAGGCGTGGGCGCTCGCGGTGCCGGCCGGCACCAGGGCTGCGGACAGCAGGAGTGCTGCTGCCGCAGCCCTGGCCGTGGGGGGTCTGCGGGGGCCGGATCTGCCGATGGTGCGTGCGATGCCCGGGGATATGCCCATGGGGCACGCTCCTTGGGGGTGTGGTGTGCCGGTGGGGGGTGGTCGGCCAACCGGGGCTCATGGTGGGGGTGACGGTGCACGTCCTCAAGCAGCTCGGTCCGGCCGGAATCCGCTATGGCGGGAACATGTCATGATGTTTGGGTGGTGGTCCCTCACGAGTCCCGCCCGGCCTCCTCCGGCCTGCTCGAAGCGCTCGGCCTGTCGGAGCACGAGGAGGCCGCCTACCTCTGCGCGGTGGCCGCACCGTTCTGCACGGCCGCATCGCTCGCGGACGAACTCGGCACCTCGGCCGAACGAGCGGGCCGGCTCCTGAAGTTGCTCACCGCGCGGGGCCTGCTCCACCACTGCGACGGCGACCCCGCCCGCTGGTCGGCCGCCGCCCCCGACCTGGCCGTCGAGGCACTGCTGCTGCGCCGCGAGGCGGAACTCCACCGCACCCGCGGCCGTATCGGCGAACTGATGCGCACGTACCACTCCGCCCGCCGCCCGTGCGCCACCGACCTGGTCGAGGTCCTCACCGGCACCGCCGCCATCGCCCAGCACTGGCGGTCGATGCTGGCCGGCGCCCGCCGCCGGGTGCTGCTCTTCGACAAGCCCCCGCACATCGTCCGCTCCGACCCGGGCCTCGAACGCGCCCTGCTGGGACGGGGCGTGCAGATCCGCGTGGTGTACGAGGCCGGTTCGGTCGGCGCCCCCGGCCGGCTCGCCGAGATCCGTGCGTGCGTCGGCGCGGGGGAGCAGGCCCGGGTGCTGCCCGAACTCCCCTGCAAACTGGCCGTCGTCGACGACCGGTGGGCGATGCTGCCCCTGTGCACCGGCTCCGAACTGCACGGCGCCATGCTGGTGCGCGCCTCGTCCCTGCTGGACGCGCTGACCGGCACGTTCGAGGCGTACTGGAACCGCTCCGTACGGGTCCCGGACACCCGGGCCCCGGCGGGCGGCGACCCCCGGGCGGAGCTGCTCACGCTGCTCTGCGCGGGATACACCGACGACAGCATCGCCCGCCTGCTCGGCGTCTCGCCGCGCACCGTCCAGCGCCGGGTGCGCGAGGTGATGGACGCGCTGGGTGCCCGCACCCGCTTCCAGGCGGGCATCCAGGCGGCCCGGGCGGGGCTGTTGTGACGGGGCGGGCACTCCGCCTGCTGCTACCGTGACGCCACCGCCGCCGACGGGAAGGTGCCCACTGCCGTGCTCGCGCTTCGAGGTTCCCGCAGGGCCGTGGCAACCGCCCTGGCGTGCACAGCCGTTCTCCTCGCTGCGGGTCCTGCGGCGTACGCGGCAGCGCAGGCCCCGCTCAGGGTCTGCACGACCGGCGACTACAAGCCGCTGACCTTCCGCGACGCCGAAACCGGCGAGTACGGCGGCATCGACATGGCGCGCGATCTCGCCGCGCACCTCGGCCGGAGCGCCCGGTTCGTCCCGACGACCTGGCCGACCCTGATGAACGACCTTGCAGTGCAAGGGAAGTGCGACATCGCCATGGGCGGCGTCTCCGTCACCGACGAACGCCGGGAACGGGCGGACTTCACGGACCCGTACCTGACCGACGGCAAGGTCCCGCTCGTCAGGTCGGAGGACGTGGACCGCTACCGGACGCTGGACCGGATCAACCGCAAGGACGTCCGGGTGATCGTCAACCCCGGCGGCACCAACGAGAAGTTCGTCGAGGAACACCTCCCGGACGCCACGGTCACCGTCTGGAAGGACAACGCCACCGTCTTCGACGAGATCGCCGAGGGCCGCGCGGACGTGATGATCACGGACGCGCTGGAGGCCAGGTACCAGTCCGGGCAGCACCCGGGGCTGGCGCCCGTCCACCCCGACGAGCCGTTCACGGTGGTGGAGAAGGCCTACATGCTGCCGAAGAACAGCCCGCTCACCGAACAGGCCGACGACTGGCTGACGGCAGCCGTGGCGGACGGCACCTTCCAGGCGTACTACGACAGGTGGATGCCGTCGAGCCGTACGGAACGGACCGCGGTGGCGGCGGAGAGCAGCGCCGTGGTCTCCGCGAAGAGGTAGAACGTGTGCACCAGGCCGAACCGGGTGGTGAGGAAGCCCGCCAGCACGGACGGGACGGAGAACGCCAGGTAGGCGACGACGAAGAACGCGGCAAGGGTCTCCCCGCGCCGCGCGAGCGGAGCGGCCTGGGTGATGCGGCGGCTGCTGCCCATGAACGCGAGACCGAATCCGACGCCGGTCACCGCCGACCCGGCGAAGAACAGCACCGGGCTGCCCGTGAACAGGGCACCGGCGACGGCCAGGATGCCGAGGCACAGCGCGGCGCAGCCGACCGCCGAGGCGACCCGGTCCGGGACGGAGCTCCAGCGCAGGGCCCAGGTCAGCTGGGCGGCTCCGGCGACACCCTGCATGCTCAGAATCACCAGGCCCGCGACGAAGGAGTCCGATCCGTGGAGCAACTCCTTGACCAGGCTGCCCGCGAGGCCCAGGTACAGCCCTCCGACCGCCCAGGCGACGGCCACCCCCATCGCGGCGACGAGGAACTCGCGGCGCGCCTCGGGCGGCACCCGCAGCGGCTGCAGGCGTACCACCCGTGACCACTGCCGCCCGGGCACGGCGACCGTCTCGGGGACCCACGCGCTGATCGCCGCGAGCACGACGAGCGAGACGCCGGCGACCACGAGGAAGGGGGAGCGCAGTGGCGCCGGCCCCCACTGGGCAAGCGCGCCGCTGATGGTGGCTCCCACCGCGAGGCCGCTCGGCATGGCGGCGCTGTTCACCAGCCCGGCGGTCCGGTGGTCGGCGCGGGGGTGCAGATCGGCCAGGGCCGCACCGGCCGCACCGGTGAACACCCCGGTCGCCAGCCCCTGGACCGCGCGGGCGCAGTAGAGCCACGTCACCCCGTCCGCGGCGAGGAACAGCGCGTAACTCGCGATCAGCGCGCAGAGGCTGCCCTGCAGGACCGGGCGGCGCCCGATCCGGTCGGACAGCCCGCCGACGAGCAGGAGCGCCGCCAGGACCCCGGCTGCGTAGACGGCGAAGACGGTGGTGAGCGTGGTGGCGGAGAACCCCCACCGCTCCTGGTAGGCGACGTACAAGGGCGTGGGGGTGCTGTTCGCGGCCAGGACCGCTCCGACGCCGAAGGCCACGGTCCGGAAGGGGCGTGCGGGCCGGTGGGTGTCGCCGTCGTCCCCGGTGTGCGCGGACGGTCGGTCGTCGTACGTGGTCATGCAGCCGTCCTCGCGTCCGGAGCGTCGGCGGTAGGGGCAGGTGTATCACCCAATGAACTTCCCCGGCAGCCCTCAAGTTCCCTGGCTCTGACGGGTGTTGGGGCCTTGACTGTGCAGATTGGCGCGAGTATTTGTACGTCGTCGAGCGATGGGGGCGTCCCGTTTCCGAGAATCAAGATTGCATCAGCATTGTCTTGGCTCACCCCAACTCCCTGTACCGCCAGGGAATCACGGCGCTGCTGAGCACGGATGCCGACTTCTCCGTCGTGGGGCAGGCGGGCGACGGGGACCGCTGCATCGAGACGGTGGAGCGCGAGCGGCCGGACGTCGTGCTCATCGACTGCGGCATTCCCGGCCCGCCCCTGGAAACCCTGATCGCGCTCATCGGCGCGCTGACCCCGCGCACCAGAACCATGGTCCTGCTGGCCAGACGCGACGACCCCGGCCTGCTGCGCAGACTGGTACGGCTCGGGGTGCGGGCCTTTCTGGTGCCCGACGGCGACCGCGACGAACTCCGCTCCGCCGTACGGATGGTGGTGAACAGCGGCGACCGGGTCGTCATGTCGATCCCCCGGGACATGATGCGGGGCCTCGACGAATCCGGCCGGCTGCTGTCCCGGCGCGAGGTCGAAGTGCTCCGCCTCGTGGCGAAGGGCCTGACGAACAGCGAAGTCGGAGGAACGCTCTTCATCGCCGAAGGAACAGTGAAGCGGCATCTGACCAACATCTACACGAAGCTCGGCGTGAGATCGCGGATTCAGGCCGTCAACAAGGCTTTTCTGCTGGGTGTGATGGGTGACAGAGGAGGTGTCTCGTCGCATGGCTGACGGATCCCCGGAGAACGGCCGGACAGCCTCGCTGCCATGGGCCGGGGGGTACGAGATCGTCGACCTTTCCGTGCTGGTGGCCGAGGACATGCCCTGCTACTGGCCCACGCATCAGCCGTACCAGGCGAAGGTGTGGAACTGGTACGAGAACCGGCAGGACGTCGCCTCGGCCCCGCTGTACAGCCGGGAGGGCCCGTACGCGACCCGTTGGCTCGCGCTCGACGAACACACCGGAACCCACTTCGACGCACCCTCCCACTTCATCCCGCAGGCGGACTCCGGACTGCCGTACGCGGGGGAGTGGGGCGCGGTGTCGGCGGACCGGGTCCCGCTGTCCCAGCTCAACGGCCCCGCGGCCGTCGTCGACGTCTCGGCGCTGACGGGCTCGGCCGGGGAAGCGGCCGTCAGTCCCCTGGTGACGGTGGATCACATCACCGCCTGGGAGGACGCGCACGGCGAACTGACCGCGGGCGACGTGGTGCTGTTCCGTTCCGGGTGGGACTCCCGCTACCGCCGCGGCCCGGCCGGGCAGGCGTATGCGCACGACGTCATCGTCACCGGGCGCGGCGACGCCTGGCCTGCACCTGACGTCGCCACGATCGAACTGCTTCTGGACCGCGGCGTCCGCTGCACGGGCATCGACGCCCCCAGCATCGCCCCCGTGCAGGGAAAACTGCCCGTCGAGGTGCACGTGACGGGCCTCGGCGCCGGCGCGGTCTTCGTCGAGGGGCTCGCCGGCCTGGATGCACTGCCCCCGCGCGGCGCCTGGTTCTGCTTCCTTCCCGTCAAGCTGGAAGGGGCAACGGGGGCGCCTGGTAGGGCGGTTGCCTGGGTGCCGCGGGCAGGGTGACGCGGCTGACGACTGAGCCGCCGCCGTCCGGTACATGGACGACGGCGGCGGTATCAGGTGAGCGTCAGAGGACGCGGGCGGACAGCGCCACCGGGGCCAGGCGGCCGAAGACGGCCTGACCGTCGTTGGGCTGCGCACCCGGCTGGGCGTCGGGCAGGGCCCGGATGCCGAGCGTGTGGATCAGGGCGGTCTTGTCGGTGGTCCCGGTGTTGAGGTGCGGGTTGGACGAGATGACGAGCGTCCTGCCGCCGTCCTCCAGCCGCGTGTCGAGGTTCCCCGTGACGTACGGCTGGACGTGGTAATAGCCGTACGAGGCGCTGCCGGTGAAGACGAAGCCCGTCGGCGCGGTGATGCGCTGCTCGATGGTGCCGGGGTTGACCGGCTGGTTGCCGAGCGAGCGGATCTCCAGGTTGAACGTGGTGACCTGGCCCGGTGCCGCCGCCGGCACCGATTCCTGCACCACGCGCAGTGCGGTCTCGTCCTGGGCGGTACCGGTGACCTTGCCGGAGAGCTGTACGGGCGCGTGGCGGCCGATGCTGGCCGAGCCGTTGTCGTACCGCCCGGGCACGGCGTCGGGGCGGGCCTGGACCGGGATGGTGTAGATCACCGAACCGGCGTCGCTGGTCGTGGTGTTGACGTGCGGGTTGGCCGTGATGACCAGGGTCCGGCCGCCGTCCTGGATCTGGTGGGCGAGGTGTAGCGGACGTTGAAGACGGTCCGCTGGCCCGGCGCGACCTCGGGGACGGTGTCCTGATAAATCGTCAGTGCGGTCTCGTCCGCCACGGGGGCCGGTACGACGATCGTGACGGGCAGTCGGTAGGTGTTGTCCTTCAGGTTCAGGTCGCCGCTGTACTGGATCTCCAGCGTGGACTTGTAGGTGCCGGGCGGCGTGGTGTCGGGTGCGCTGACACGGAAGACGCCGTCCAGCTCTTCGACGACCCCCGCGTCGGCGGCGTGCAACTGGGCGTACGCATCCGCAACCGCCGGGGCAACTTCCTGACCTGGTTCCAGGACTACCAGTTCTGGGTGATGGCCGCCGTCACCCAGTTCGGCCGCAACCTCACCTCGACCGTCAGCCTGGGCGGGAACGGTCAGTTCACCCGGCTCCGCGGGCACTGGACGGCCTGGGCGAACGCCCCTGGTCGTAGTCGCTGACCGAGGACCTGGACCTGGCCATCAGCCTCGCCGTGGGCGGCTGGCGGCTGCGGACCACCGCCCATGCCTCCGTGGACCAGCAGGGTGTCAGCGATCTGAGGCGGCTCGTCCGGCAGCGGACCCGCTGGTACCAGGGCCATATGACGGCGATCCGGCGGATGGGCGAGATATGGCGCGCGCCCCGGATGCGACACCTGGCCGCCCTGGAGATGTTCTCCTATCTGCTGGTGCCCTGGGTGCTGGACCTGCCCTGGTCGATCCTCTTCCAGTACTGCCTGATCTGGTTCGTCCGCAGCCCCAACGTCCTGGTCCTGCGCGGTCGGAGAGCCGGCGCCGTCAACGCCACCTGGCTGAAGTGGCCGGCCAATCTGCTGGCCTGGTACCTGCTCGCCTTCGCTCCCGCGCTCGCCACGTCCTGGACGTATCTGCGCCGGGACAAGGGAGTGGGGGTGGCGCGGGCGCTGGTGCTCGGGCGTTCCTTCGTGGTCATGAACTACATGTCGTTCGTCTGTGCTTGGAGTGCGCTTTTCCGCATGCTGCGGGGGCAGACCGGGTGGACGAAGACCACGCGGGAGGCCGAAGCGGTGGGCTGACTCCTGGGAGCTGCGGCTGCTGCCTGGGCGATCACGCAGGCAGCAGTTCAGCCAGCAGACCACGGACACGGGCTTCGATCGCATCACGGATCGGGCGGACGGCCTCCAAACCCTGCCCGGCAGGGTCCTCCAGTTTCCAGTCCACGTACTGCTTGCCGGGGAAGACGGGGCAGGCGTCGCCGCAGCCCATGGTGATCACGACGTCGGACGCCTGCACGGCCTCGGTGGTCAGCACCTTCGGAACCTCGGCGGACACGTCGATGCCGATCTCGGCCATGGCCTCCACGACGGCCGGGTTGACGGCCCGGGCGGGGGCGGAGCCGGCCGAGCGGACCTGGACGCGGCCTTGGCCGAGGCGGGTGAGGAAGGCGGCGGCCATCTGCGAGCGTCCGGCGTTGTGGACGCACACGAACAGCACCGACGGCTTCGAGGAGATGTCAGACACGGGCAGTACCTTCCGTTGGAGCGGCCGCGGTTGCGGGCGAGTGGGGGAAGCGACGGCGGGCCGCGAGGGCGACATGGACCAGGCCGATCAGGACGGGGACCTCGATGAGGGGTCCGACGACCCCGGCCAGGGCCTGCCCGGAGGAGGCGCCGAACGTCGCGATGGCGACCGCGATGGCGAGTTCGAAGTTGTTGCCCGCGGCGGTGAACGCCAGCGTCGTCGCACGCGGATAGTCCAATCCGACCGCCTTGCCCAGGGCCATCGAGCCGGTCCACATCACGGCGAAGTACACCAGCAGGGGCAGCGCGATGCGGGCCACGTCCAGGGGCTTGGAGGTGATCGCCTCGCCCTGGAGGGCGAACAGCACGACGATGGTGAACAGCAGGCCCCACAGGGCGAACGGGCCGATGCGGGGGATCAGTTCGGTCTCGTACCAGGTCCGGCCGCGGGCCTTCTCGCCCAGACGGCGCGTCAGGAACCCGGCGGCGAGCGGGATGCCGAGGAAGATCAGCACGCTGCGGGCGATTTCCCACACCGACACGTTCAACTCGGTGGCCTCCAGGCCGAGCCATCGCGGCAGGACGGAGAGATAGAACCAGCCCAGGGCGGAGAACGCGATCACCTGGAACACCGAGTTCAACGCGACGAGGACGGCGGCGGCCTCGCGGTCGCCGCAGGCCAGGTCGTTCCAGATGATGACCATGGCGATGCAGCGGGCCAGCCCCACGATGATCAGCCCGGTCCGGTATTCCGGCAGGTCCGGCAGGAACAGCCAGGCGAGAGCGAACATCACCGCCGGGCCCAGGACCCAGTTCAGGACCAGGGACGGCACCAGCAGGCGCTTGTCGCGGGTGACGGCATCAAGGCGGTCGTAGCGGACTTTGGCCAGGACCGGATACATCATCACGAGCAGGCCGAGGGCGATCGGCAGCGAGACCCCGGTGACGGTCACTTTCGCCAGCGCGTCGCCCAGACCCGGGACGAGACGCCCCAGGCCCAGGCCGGCACCCATGGCGAGAACGATCCACACGGCCAGCAACCGGTCCAGGAACGACAGTCGCCCCGCCACCGCCCCGGCGGCCGTCCCGCTCACGAGGCGGCCCCGGCGAGTTCGGCCGCCTCGTCGGGGACCTTATGTCCGGGACGGGTGAGCACGGCGGCGAGCTTGTCCGTCATGGCAGGCAGGAGCCGGTAGTACACCCACGTCCCGCGGCGCTCGGAGGCGATCAGACCGGCCTGCTTCAGCAGCTTGAGATGGTGGGAGATCGTCGGCTGGGACAGGTCGAACGCGGGCGTGAGGTCGCAGACGCAGATCTCCCCGCCCCGGCGGGAGGCGATCATCGACAGCAGCCGCAGCCGCACCGGGTCGCCCAGGGCCTTGAAGACCTTCGCCAGCTCCACGGCCTGGTCCTCGCCCAGCGGGGCGGTCAGCAAGGTCGGGCAGCACCCATCCGTGCTGTCGTCCGTGCTGTCGTTCTGGCCGAGCACCACAAGCTCTTGTTTCGACATCCTTCTATGTTGACGTTCTTCGATCCAAGGTGCAACCTTGCATTCAAGAACGTCAATGCAGCCGGTCCGGCGGCCGGACACCGACGAAAGGCACGATCATGAGCGAGCAGCGTGCCGACCTGCGGGAGACCGTCCGCCGCCGCTATGCGGCCGCCGCCGTCCAGGTCACCGAAGGCGGCACCGCCTGCTGCGGACCGCAGGCCATCGAGATCGACGATAATTTCGGCTCCGCCCTCTACGCCGCCGCCGACCGCGACGAGCTGCCCGCCGAAGCCGTCGCCGCCGCCCTCGGCTGCGGCAACCCCACCGCCGTCGCCGACCTCCGCGAAGGCGACCGCGTTCTCGACCTCGGCTCAGGCGGCGGCATCGATGTCTTCCTCTCCGCCCGCAGGGTCGGCCCCACCGGCAAGGTGTTCGGACTGGACATGACCGACGAGATGCTCGCCTTGGCACTGGCCAACGCGAAAAAGGCCGGCGCCACGAACGTCGAGTTCCTCAAGGGCGCCATCGAGGCCATCCCCCTCCCGGCGAGCTCGATCGACGTCGTGATCTCCAACTGCGTGATCAATCTGTCCACCGACAAGGCGGCCGTCTTCGCCGAGACCTACCGCGTCCTCAAGCCGGGCGGCCGCGTCGGCGTCTCTGACGTTGTCGCCGACGACACCCTCACCCCCGAGCAGCGGGCCGAGCACGGCGACTACGTCGGCTGCATCGCCGGCGCCCTGTCCTTCACCGAATATCGTCAGGGCCTCGAAGCCGCCGGGTTCACCGACATCGAGATCACTCCGACCCTCCAGGTCGCCGACGGCATGCACTCCGCCATCGTTCGCGCCACCAAGACCGAGCCCGGTTGCGGCTGCCGAAGCTGAGCGCCCCGGAGCTCATTTCCCGCGCCCGAGTGGCCCCCCACGCACCGGTTCCGGCCCGCCCGGGACCGGGGCGGGCCGGAACCGCCGCTCACTGCGCCAGGTATCCGCCGTCCACGGGCAGCACCGCCCCGGTGATGAACGAGGCCTCGTCCGAGGCGAGGAAGGCGATCGCGGCCGCGACCTCGTCCGGTTCGCCGATCCTTCCCATCGGGTGCCTGCGCTCGATCTCGGCGAGGTACGCCGCGCCGCCCGGCTCGTCCGGCAGCCGGCGCACCCGGTCGGTACGGATCGTCCCCGGCGCCACGGCGTTGACCCGGATGCCCTGCGCCGCCCATTCCACCGCGAGGTGCTTGGTGAGCCCGGTGGCCACGAACTTCGCCGGGCCGTAGGTGCTCTGGCCCGCCTGGCCGGCGACCCCGGAGATGGACGACAGGCACACGATCGCGCCGCCGCCGGCAGCGGCCATCTGCTCGATGGCGAACTTGCAGGTGAGGAACATGCCCCTGCCGTCGACCGCCATGACGTGGTCCCAGTCGTCCGCGGACGCGTCCGTGATCCTGATCAGCGGCAGGATCCCGGCGTTGGCGACGAGCACGTCCAGCCTGCCGTACGCCTCGACCGCGGCCGCGATCATCCGCTCGGCGTCCGCGGGCACCGACACGTCCCCGACCACCGTGGCCGGCTCGGCGCCCTGTGCGGCCAGGTCCGCGGCCAGTTCGCCGAGGGCCTTGCCGTCCACGTCGGTGAGGGTCAGCAGTGCGCCCTCACGGGCGAAGCGCAGGGCGGTGGCGCGTCCGATACCGCGGGCCGCTCCCGTGACGACCGCGGACTTGCCGGACAGCCGGCCGGGCCTGTGCTCGGGGGACGGAGCCGGGCTCATGGGTTCTCCGTTCGGTCGCGGGAACGCGGACGCGTGGTGATCGCGCCGATCGCCGCCGAGGAGACGACGTCGCGGTACTTGGCCATCACCCCGGCGGGACACCGGGACGGCGGTGCCTCCCATTCTTTCAGGCGCTGGGAGAGCTCGGCCGGGGAAAGGTCCACGTCGACCACCCGGCGGTCCAGGTCGATGGTCACGAGGTCGCCGTCCCGCAGGGCGGCGAGAGGCCCGCCGTCGGCGGCCTCCGGCGCCACATGACCCACCATCAGACCGAGGGTGGCCCCGGAGAACCGGCCGTCGGTGACCAGCCCCACCGAGGGCCCCAGACCCCGGCCCACCAGGGCGGCCGTGACACCGAGCATCTCCCGCATCCCCGGGCCGCCGCGCGGGCCCTCGTACCGGATCACCACCACGTCGCCCTCGGTGATGGCGCCGGACTGCACCGCGCTCATGGCCAGTTCCTCGGAGTCGAACACCACGGCGGGGCCCGTCAGGCTGCGCGTGCCGGTCCCCGTGGTCTTGAGGACGGAGCCTTCCGGCGCCAGATTGCCCCTGAGCACGACCAGCCCCGACGACGGGGCGAACGGGGCACCGGCGGGCGCGATCACCTGCTGGCCCGGCCGCTCGACGGCTTCGGCCACCTCGTCGGCGAGCGAACGTCCCGTCACCGTCAGCGCGTCCCCGGCCAGCAGCCCCGCTTCGAGGAGGCGCCGCCCGACGAGCCGGGTGCCGCCCGCGATGTCCAGGTCGACGGCGGTGTACCGGCCGCTGGGCCGCAGGTCGGCGACGAGCGGGGTGCGGGAGCTGATCGCGTCGAACTCGTCGATGTCCAGCGGGATGCCGCTCTCCGCGGCGATGGCCAGCAGGTGCAGGACGAGGTTGGACGAGCCTCCGGTGGCCGCACACGCGGTGATCGCGTTGCGGAAGGAGTCCTTGCTCAGGATCGCGCTCGGGGTGAGACCGTCCTCCACCAGGCGGGCGGCGAGCACCCCGGCGTCCCGGCAGGCATCGGACTTGCGCGGGTCGCCGGCCGGCGGATCCATCGAGCCGAACGGCGACAGACCGAGGAACTCCATGGCCATCGCCATGGTGTTGGCCGTGTAATGGCCTCCGCACGCCCCGGCGCCCGGGCAGGCGCTGCGCTCCAGTTCGGCGAGCCCCGCGTCGTCGAGCTCACCGGCCGCATGCCGGCCCACGCCCTCGAAGACGTCCTGCACGGTGACGTCCTTGCCCCGGAAACGGCCGGGAAGCGTCGTACCGGAATAGACGATGACACCGGGAATGTCGAGGCGCACATGGGCCATGGCCGCGGCCGGAATGGTCTTGTCGCAACCCACCAGCGTGACAAGCCCGTCCAGTGCATGACCCCGGCCGACGAGTTCGATGGAATCGGCGATCACCTCGCGGCTGACCAGCGAGGTGCGCATGCCCACGGTGCCCATGGTGATGACATCCGATATGGCAATGGTGTTGATTTCCAGCGGAGTTGCCTCGGCCGACCTGACCCCGTGCATGGCCGCCTCGGCCAGTACGCGGTGGTTGAGATTGCACGGCATCGTACCGATCCAGCTGTGCGCGACACCGATCATCGGCTGGGCCAGTTCCCTGCCGGACAGGCCTGTTGCACGCAGTGCCGCCCTGGCCGCCGCCCGGTCGGGGCCCGTCAGTATGTGATTGGCCCGGGAAGGACGAGATCCCGCCATCGCATCCACCTTCCGTTTCTGGGAGGGCGCTCACCCTAATCGCTCGACCGGTGCACGGAACGAGTCGGCCGGAGGGCAGAACAAAGAATCCGCTTACGTAGCAGATGCAGTGTGCCGAAGGTCGTAGCGCGTGAATGTGACGATGGTGGGATGCGGCTCCGCATGGCCCTGGGCAGAGTTGAATGACCTGATCGGGGCAGCACAGCACAGCGAAGGCGGGCTGGACTACCTATTGGGGGCGGCCAGGTGATAGTTCTCTACATCGGTGACGTCGTGGGAACGGAAGCCGCGGAGCTCCTCGTCCGCAGGATCGAGGACATGCGCCGGGCGTACGGCGTGGACCTGGTTCTGGTCAACGCGGAGAACTGCGCTCCGGACGGATTCGGTACGACCGTGGAGCAGTTGGAGCGGCTGCTCGCCGCCGGGGCCGACGTCATCTGCGGCGGAAACCACTCCTGGGACAGCCCGCAGGCCGTGGCGTCACTGGACCTGCCGCGGGTCCTGCGCCCCGCCAACGTCGAGGACGGCGTCCCGGGACGGGGCGTCCTCACCGTGGAGGCGGCCGGCACCACGGTGACCGTGGTCAACCTCGCCGACGCCTGCGCGATGCACTCCGCGAGAGGCGTGGCCGACAAGTTCTTCCCCGCCTACCGGGCCTGGAAGTCGGCAGAGAAACAGGGCGCCGTCATCGTCGACTACCACGGCGACCACGTCCTGGAGAAACAGATCTTCGCGCACGCCGTCGACGGAGAGGCGGCGGCGGTGCTCGGCAGCCACACGCACGAGCCGACCATTCCCCTGCATTTCCTGCCGGGCGGCACCGTACTGGTCACCGACGTGGGCATGACCGGCCCCGTCGGAGGAGTCCAGGGCTTCGACCCGACACACCTGGTGTGCAACCTGCGCGAACGGGGAAACCCCTTCGCCGGTGAACTGCCGGTACCCGTCGCCGGAGCACCGATCACCTTCGGCGCGGTGGTAATGAGCATCGTGGGCAACAGGACCGTCAAAGCGGAGCGACTGGACGACGCCGTGCTGACCGGCTGAGCAGGAGAGGAACCGGGATGACCAGGCCGACCGACGGAACCTTCGCCGCATCCCTCACCCCCCGCGACCCGAAACTCCCCGGACCGCCGGAGTTCGCCACCGTGGAGGAGGAACGCCGGCACCGCAGGGAACAACTCGCCATCGCCTTCCGGATCTTCGGCAAATTCGGCTACGGCGAGCACCTGGCCGGACACATCACCGTGCGGGACCCGGAACTCCACGACCACTTCTGGGTGAACCCCCTCGCACGGTCGTTCTCCCGGATCCGGGTGTCCGACCTGATTCTCGTCAACTCCGACGGATTCGTCGTCCACGGCGACGCGCCCGTGAACAAGGCGGCCTTCGCCATCCACTCCCAACTGCACCACGCGCGCCCGGACATCGTCGCAGCCGCACACAGCCACTCCCTCTACGGAAAGGCCCTCGCCGCGCTGGGACAACCCCTGCTCCCCATCACCCAGGACGCCTGCCTGTTCTTCGAGAACAACGTCGTCGTGCCCGACTTCCAGGGCATCGTGTACGACCCGGCGGAGGGCGCCCGCATCGCCAAACAGCTCGGCACCATGAGCACGGCCATCCTGGCCAACCACGGACTGCTCACCGTGGGGCGCAGCGTGGAGGAAGCGGCCACCCTCTACGTCCAGGCCGAACGCGCCGCACAGGTCCAGCTCATCGCGGCGGCGGCCGGCGAACTCCGGCCCATCGACCCCGAGGTGGCCCGGTTCACGTACCACCAGACGGGGCTGCAGGGCCAGAACTGGCGCGGATTCCTGCCGCTGCGCGAGGAGATCCTCCACGAACAGCCGGATGTTCTGCAGTGAGGTGATCGTCAGCCTTCCTGCTGCACCACCCAGTACGTGCGCACGGGCGGATGGTCGACGGGAAGGTCCGGCCGCCAGGTGCGCAGGGCCTGGGCGGAGGGCACGAACAGCGGATCCGGAAGCTCGTCCAGGGCTCTCCACTGCCGGCTGCTCACCAGGTGCGGCTCGGTCGCCGCAGGCGTCCCGTCGAAGGCCGTGACGACCGCGACGGCCGTCATGCGGTTGATCCCGCCGACCTCGTCCAGTACCAGGGCGATCGCGTCGAGGACGGTGATGTCCTCGACGAGGAATCCGGCATCGACCAGGAGGTCCTCCCACAGCGTGGGGCTGAGCGCCCACATGCGTACGGTCAGCTCCCCGCCGCCGGTCAGGCGCAGGATCTCGTCGCGGGCGGCGAGTGCATCCGACGGGCCGATGCCATGCGAGTCGGTGTGCAGCACGGAGAAGGCGAACCGGCCGCCCTCGCGGACGCGGGGCGCGAGGGCGGGGAGAAGCCGGTGCGGGTCGATGTAGGCAAGGCCGTGGACGGATTACACGACGTCGTACGTACGCGCTTGCCCGCCACGTCCCCCAGCACCTCGGTGCCGGGACCCGTACCGCCGGGCCCCCAGTCCAGAGCAGACCAGCGGCCCGCCGAACAGCAGCTGCTCCGACGGCGACCCTTCGGCCTGCTGCTTCCTTCTCTCCGCCGTCCGCCTCACGCCGCACCGCCTCCTGCCGGCCAGCCGTGCTCGGACAGCAGGTCTCCGGCACAGAACCGGCGCAGGACCGCGGCGGTGTACGGCACGCAGTCCGCCGGTGGTCGCGCGGGATCCGCCCACACCAGCGCGGAGCACTTCTCCGGCTCGCGGACGCACGGCTGGCCCGCCCACCGCTGCGCGGTGAACACCACCCCCATGCGGCCCTGCCCCTCGGGGCCGCGGTGGTGGATCACGTGGCAGAACTCCAGGTCACGGCGTGCGATCGTGACGCCGACCTCCTCGGCGACCTCGCGCAGGGCCCCCTGGGTGACGGTCTCGCCGTCCTCCAGGTGCCCGCCGGGCGGGCACAGCAACCCGGAGGCGTAGACGTGCCCGGCCCGGCGGAGCAGCAGGACCCTCCCGTCGTCGCGGACCATCAGCACCATCACGTCGACCACGAGCCGATAGCGCGGACACGTCATCACCGAGGCCTCCTCGTGACCGCCTCGGCGAGGCTCCGGAAGGGCCGTTCCTGGACGTGGTGTTCGACTCGCAAACGCACCCCCGTGGCATGTGCGAGGCGGGTGTGGCGGTGATGCACTGTGCCCCCTCATTGACAGGTCGATCGGACGAGTGCTCGGAAAAACGCGCCCGAACGGGCGAGGTCACGGCTGCCGGAGGGCGTTTTATCGCGCGGAAATTCGGGGGAGGGTCAACCGCCCTGCCATCACTGGGCGAGGTGCCGGAGACGGGCTGTGCGATTCACTCCACCGTGGCTGCTCACCCGATACGGGACTTGCGTTGCGGCCGGAAACGATCAAGTGGCCGGCTGTCGCCTGTGACTCCCGGCGCGACGGCTGCCGGCTTTGCAGACGAGGGTCGGCGGGCGCCGGGGCGGTCGGCCCGGTCCGTAGCCGCACACCGGCTGGGATGCCCGATACCTCCTGAGGTTCAATGGGGCACGTTTGCCAGGTGGTGGCGGTGTGCCCGACAAGGGGCGGGGGAGAGTGGCAGTGCGCGTTCTTGCGGGCCGGTACGAGCTGGTGGCCTTCGTGGGCCGGGGCGGTATGGGCGAGGTGTGGGAGGGCCGGGACCGGGTGATCGGCCGTCGTGTCGCGGTCAAGCTGCTGCCCCACCACCGGGACGACCCGGGCGGTGCGGAACTGTTCTTCCGCGAGGCACGGACCGCGGGCGCCCTGAACCACCGCGGCGTGGTCACCGTCCACGACATGGGCCAGGACTCCGGGGACGGCACGCTGTTCCTGGTCATGGAGTACATCGAGGGCCGGGATCTGGCAGCGGTGTTGCGCGCGGACGGTCCGCCTCCGGTACAGGCCGTGGCGGAGTGGGCGGCCCAGGCCGCGGCCGCGCTGGCCGCCGCCCACGCGGCAGGCGTGGTGCACCGGGACCTCAAGCCCGCCAACCTGATGCTCACTTCGGACGGCGAGGTCAAGGTCCTCGACTTCGGCATCGCCCGCTACATGGCGGCCAGCGACAAGTCCAGCAAGGTCATGGGCACCCTCGCCTACATGGCCCCCGAGCGCTTCGCCGAGGAGAGCGGGGACGCGCGCTCCGACCTGTACGCGTTCGGCTGTGTGCTGCACGAACTCCTCACCGGGGCCACGCCGTTCCAGGCCACCGGGCCGGTGACGATGATGACCGCCCACCTCAACAAGGCACCCGTGCCGCCGAGTCGGCTGCGGACGGACGTCCCGGCGGCGCTCGACGCCCTGGTGCTCAGGCTCCTCGCGAAGACCCCGGCAGACCGGCCGGCCTCGGCAGCCGAGGTCCACGCCGCCCTCCGCGCCCTGCCCATCGCACCCCCGGCCGTCCCCACGGTTCCGGATGCCCCCAGGAAACCGCCCGTCGCCCCGCACGACCTCCCCACCCGGACCGCGGCGACCCCGACCCCGACCCCGACCCCGCCCAGGCCGGCGCAGCCGCCGTCCGCCGCGAAGGCGGCCGAGCCCCGGTTGCCCACCCGCCGCCGCGCGTTGTGGCTCGGCCTCGGCGCGGCCGCGGTGGCCGCCACGGGAACGACCGCCGCGCTGCTCTACCGGGACGGTGACCCGGACACCAAGTCCTCGGCCGGGCAAGGCCGGGAGGCCCCTGCCGGAGGTGGGGTCTCCGCATCGCCCGCCGTACGCCCGTGGCGCTTCGACATGCACACCCCCTTGCCGTCCGTCCCGGTGCTCTCCGGTGGCACGCTCCACTTCACCGACGGACAGACGATCTACTCCTTGGACGCCCTCACCGGCAGCAAACTGGGTGCGATCCGCATGCCCAACGAGGTGAGTCAGCTGGGTGTTGCCGACGGCATCGTGTACGTCGGTGACGAGCGGGACAAACTGCACGCGGTGAACGGCAGCGACAAGTGGCAGTTCGCCGCGCAGGACAGGATCCGCAGCAGACCCGCCATCGCCGACGGCACCGTCTTCTTCAGCAGCCTCGACAAGAACGTGTACGCGGTGGACGCGGCCACCGGTGCCAGGAAGTGGAGCTTCGCCACGGGGGAGGAGATCTTCTGCTCCCCGGCGGTCGCCGACGGGACGGTCTACATCGGCGTCGACGGCGAGGGCCGGAGCCTTTATGCGCTCGACGCGAAGACCGGTGCCAAGAAGTGGGCGTACCAGGAGGGCGTCGGCTTCCCCTACCCACCGGCGGTGGGCGGCGGCCTCGTCTACTCCAGCGGCAACGACGACACCCTCTACGCCTTCGACGCCGCCACCGGCACCAAGAGATGGTCGGTGCCGTTCAAGCGCAAGGCGGGCGCCGAGTCCTGGTACCGACTCCAGCCCCCGGCTTTCGCCGACGGCACAGTCTTCGTCGGCGGCAGCGACTACGCCCTGCACGCGCTGGACGCGAGGACCGGCGCCCAGAAGTGGGACTTCGTCATCGGCGGCCCCATCCTCCCGTCGACCCCCGCCGTGGCGGACGGCAAGGTGTACGTCGCCGACCTGGCCGACTCCCTGAACGGGATCGTGTACGCCGTCGACGCGGGCTCCGGTGGCCAGCGTTGGTCCGTCAGGACCGGGGCTTCCGTGAACAGCCTGACGTGGCACAACGCCCCGGTCGCGGCCAACGGCTTCGTCTACGTGACCAACGAGAAGGGCCTGCTGGCCATCGACGCGGCTACGGGGACGCTCCCTTCCTGATCACTCGTGGGTGCGGTGCGCCCCGTAAGGGGCGCGGGGAACTGCGCGATCGGCCACCGACGGCCTGCAGCCGACGCACTACCCCAGGGTCCGGGGCGCAGCCCCGAGAACCTCGAC
>NZ_JBSFWU010000061.1:0-46388 GCF_053594995.1 Streptomyces sp. NPDC002536 | reverse complement strand
CCACGATCTTCCTCACGGACGAGACGATCAGCCCCGTCCGGCTGGCCCGGGAGCTGGCGCCGCGTTGTCGCATCACCCGAGTACGCCCAGTACGCGGGTGATGCTCCGCCTTGCGATGCACCGCACCAGACGCCGCAGGGCCCGTGCTGACCCATCGGACACCCCCTAGAGCATAGAGCCTGGACAACGTTGTCAAGACCGGGGGAGACTGACGTTCCTCGTCATCCCCGTCCCACACCCCTCGACACCCCTCGACACCCATCGACCAGGAGAGCACACCCCCCATGCACGACGGACTGCCCGGCCTCGTCGCCGCCCTCGACATCGGTGGCACCAAGATCGCCGGAGCGCTGGTGGACGGCCGGGGCCGGCTGCTCCTGCGGGCGCAACGGCCGACCCCCGCGCACGAGGACGGCGCCACGGTGATGGGCGCCGTGGCCGAAGTGCTCGGCGAGCTGCGCCGCTCGGCCGACTGGTCCCGGGTGCGGGCCGCGGGGATCGGCAGCGCCGGGCCCGTGGACGCCTCCACGGGGACCGTCAGCCCGGTCAACGTGCCCGGCTGGCGCGGGTTTCCGCTGGTCGCCGAGGTGGCACGGTGTATCGGCGGACTGCCCGTGGTGCTCGTCGGCGACGGGGTCGCGATGACCGCGGCCGAGCACTGGCAGGGTGCGGCCCGCGGCCGGGCCAACGCCCTGTGCATGGTGGTCTCCACCGGCGTGGGCGGTGGACTCGTCCTCGGCGGCCGGCTGCACCCCGGACCCACGGGCAACGCGGGCCATATCGGGCACATCAGCGTGGACTTGGACGGCGACCCCTGCGCCTGCGGCGGCCGCGGCTGCGTCGAACGGATCGCCAGCGGGCCGCACATCGCGCGCCGTGCGCTGGAGTCCGGCTGGCGGCCGGGGCCGGACGGCGACGCGAGCGCCGCCGGTGTCGCCGCGGCCGCCCGCGCCGGCGACCCCCTCGCCCTCGCCTCCTTCGCGCGGGCGGCCCGGGCGCTCGCCGCGGGCATCGCGGCCACGGCGACGCTCGTCGAGATCGACGTGGCCGTGATAGGCGGCGGCGTGGCCGGTGCCGGGGACGTTCTCCTCGTCCCGTTGCGGGAGCGGCTGCGCGAGTACGCCGCGCTCTCGTTCACGGCGGGCATCGAGGTCGTGCCTGCTCGGCTGGGCGGCGATGCGGGCTTGGTGGGGGCCGCGGCCGCCGCTGCGGAGGCGCTGGGGCTGTGGGCAACTGCCGCGCCCTGAGCGCATGGTGTTGACCGTGCACCATGCCGCTCGTACACCTTTCCGTGGCAAGGTGTACCGGGCAGTACACAGGGGGCTACGGAAAAGGGGGAACCGTGATCGTCTGGCTGAACGGAGCGTTCGGAGCGGGGAAGACCAGCACGGCGTGCCGGCTGACCGAACTCATCCCCGGCAGCACCCTCTACGACCCCGAGGTGACCGGCGGGGCGCTGCGTCACCTGCTGCCGGCGCAGCGCATGGCGGAGGTGACCGACTTCCAGGACCTGCCGGTCTGGCGCCGGATGGTGGTGGACACGGCGGCGGCGCTGCTCGCGGAGCTGGGCGGAGTGCTCGTCGTCCCCATGACATTGCTGCGGCAGGAGTACCGGGACGAGATCTTCGGGGGGCTGGCCTCGCGGCGGATCCGGGTACGGCATGTACTGCTGACACCCGAGGAAACGATACTGCGTTCGCGCATAGAGGGACGGGTGGAGTTCGCGCACGACCCCGTGCGGAGCGAGGCGGTCCGGCAGTGGGCGCGGGAGCATCTCACCCCGTATCACGAGGCGTTGGGGTCCTGGCTGAAGGACGACGCCTTCGCCGTCGACAACAGCCGGCTGACGCCGTACGAGACAGCCGAGCGCGTCGCGCAGGCGGTGCGCAGCGGGGCCGCCGGACCGTGCGAGATCGTGCAGACGCCGGAGCCCACGGCCGAGACACTGGCCGCGGGGGTGCTCCTGTTCGACGAGGACGACCGGGTGCTGCTGGTGGACCCCACGTACAAGCCGGGCTGGGAGTTTCCCGGCGGCGTCGTGGAGCCGGGGGAACCGCCCGCGCGGGCCGGGATGCGGGAGGTGGCGGAGGAGATCGGGATCGAACTCGCCGCCGTGCCCCGCCTGTTGGTCGTCGACTGGGAGCCGCCGAAGCCGCCGGGGTACGGGGGCCTGCGCTTCCTCTTCGACGGCGGACGGCTCACCGGGGCCGATGCGCGGCGGCTGTTGCTGCCGGGGTCGGAGCTGCGGGGGTGGCGGTTCGTGACGGAGGACGAGGCGACGTCCATGTTGCCGCCGGTGCGGCTGAGCCGCTTGCGGTGGGCTCTGCGGGCGCGGGAGCGGGGGCGGGCGCTCAATCTCGAGGCGGGGGTTCCGGTGGGGTGAGGGCGAAGGAGGGCGGTAAGTCGGATCGTCCGAGTTCTTTCGCTTCTCTTGTAGGGGTTCCGGGCGGAGTGCTGGACTGAATCCCGGCCTCGTCGAGGGATGCTGCCCCATGTTCCCGTTCAGTGAGCAGACCGCAGTCCATATCGCGTCGTCCGAAGGCGGCAACTGCCAAGCGCTGCTCGGCAGATACAAATCCCTGTCGGCGCGGGGGAGAGTGGGGGGACGGCGTCATACGCGTCTGCTGATCCTGGTGCTTCCGCTGAAGGGGGCCTTTCCGTTCGTCCTCGGTGAAACCCCTCACCAGGAAACGGCTCACCAGGTCCGGCCGGGGCAGGTGCTGCGCATCCTGCCGGAAACGTCCTATAGCTCAGGCACGTCCGCCCTGCCCCGCGGCGAGTTGGCATGGATGATGCTGGGGCCGGTGCCGCACCCCGGGCGGGGCTCCCTGCCCCGGGCCGTCGAGGCGCTGGCGGATTCCCGGGGGCCGGTGGTCTGGCGCGTCCCGGCGCAGGTCCAGGCGGGCTGGGAGGCGGCGTTCGGCCTGGCGAAGGACGCCCGCGACTGGATCGGCGAGAGCCTTCTGGCGCACGCTCTGGCGGAGTGCGTGTTTCTCCTCGTCCGCAGTTTCCATGCCGCCGACAGGACCGTCCCCGTGGCGTACAGCCGCAGAGTGGGCAGGGCGCTGGACTGGCTCGACGCCCACCTCGGCGAAAGCTGTACGGTCGCCGAACTGGCGCGGGCGGCCGGGCTGTCGGAACGCCAATTCCACGGCGTCTTCCGCTCGGAGACGGGCACGACGCCCCGGGATTTCGTGCTGCGCCGCAAGATCGAGCATGCACGGGCGCTGCTCGAAAGCGACCCCGCATGCGATATCACGGCCGTGGCGCACACACTCGGCTTCTCCTCGTCGCAGTACTTCGCGACGGTGTTCCGCCGCTACCAAGGGATTTCGCCCTCGCAGCTGCGCCACGGGACGTGCACGAGATGACGAGATAATCCGGCGCCGGAAATTGAACGCCACTGGTGTCGGCCGGGCCGTAGCGTCTCCACCGCATCGCAAGTCGGCCATGTCAGGGGATTTCCCCAAGTGCCGTGACTTGCCCGGGCGTCAAGCGTCTCAGCCATTGCTGCGCTTGCGCCGAGTGAAGGGAGACCACCGTGCATCCGTTCCGCAAAACCATGGCAGCCGTGTTCAGCGCACTCGTGCTCGCCGTCCTCGGTCTGCTGCCCGCGGGAGTCACTCCGGCCTCCGCGGCCGGCGCCGCCCATCACGCCCCGAACGACCCGCCCAGCCCTGCACCGCACTCCTCGCACCTCGTTCCCGGTGTCACCGGAAGTGCTGCGGCGAAGCTGCTGACCCCTGCGCAGCGCGACGACTACATGAAGCAGCACTACGCCCACCTCAAGCAGAGCACCTCGGCCTCGCCGGCTCCGGTCCACCAGTTCTGGGCGATCTATCCCTCGGGGGCCGACACCCCCACCGCCACCGACGCCCACCACTCGGTCACCCCGAGCCTCCGCACGTCCAACAGCGGTGACGTCGTCTACGCGCCGACGCTGTACCCGGCCGGTAACGCATGCATCGAGAACACCACCGCCTACGAGAACAACCAGGCCGTGATCTGGGCCTGGGACTGGTGCAACAGCTACACCGTCGGCAAGTACACGGCGATGGACGCGAACTTCCAGGCCACGTACACCAAAAACGGCTCCTACGAGGTGCAGATCAGCAAGACCAATACGTCCACCAACCAATGGACCATGTGGCTCTTCAACTACTCGACGAACCAGTGGGACCGTTACTTCGACTCCGCCGGCTACGACAAGAACAACGGTACACAGTCCCCCAACGTCGGCGGCTGGGACGCCTTCGAGGTCTACTCGGCCAACAACCCCTCCACCAATCAGCCTTACATCTGCGCCGACACCGCCAACGACTCCTTCAGCGCCACCCAGATCTGGCAACTGGTGAACGGCAGCTGGAAGGCACCGGACAACTCCGACTCCACAGCCGACGCCAATGGCGCCATCTTCGGCTGCACCCACCTGAACGCCAAGGTCACCACCGCCAACTCGGCCTGGACGGTCAGCAACCCGTGACCGTCCCGAGTGCGCCCGGTACGGACCGGAACCGGATCCGTACCGGGCCCTTGCCCTGCCCGTCGTACGGCCTTGACCTAGACCGAGGTCGAGCTCCTAGCGTTGAGGTCATGGGAACACCTCAGCACAAGATCGGATCCGGGTTCGGTGCGCGCAGCACGGCCGACGACGTCCTGCACGGGACCGACCTCTCCGGCAAACTCGCCCTCGTCACCGGCGGTTACTCGGGCCTGGGCCTGGAGACCACCCGCGCACTCGCCCGCGCCGGAGCCCGCGTCGTCGTACCCGCCCGGCGCCGTGCGACCGCCGAGGAGGCGGTCGCCGGCATCGACGGCACCGAGGTCGACGAGCTCGACCTCGCCGACCTGGACAGCGTCCGCACCTTCGCGCAGCGCTTCCTCGACTCGGGCCGCGGCCTCGACATCGTCATCGGCAATGCCGGCATCATGGCCTGCCCGGAGACCCGGGTCGGTCCCGGCTGGGAGGCGCAGTTCGCCGTCAACCACCTGGGCCACTACGCACTCGTCAACCGACTCCGGCCCGCGATGGTGCCCGGCGCACGGGTCGTCGCGGTGTCCTCCGCGGGGCACCAGCTCTCCGGCATGCGCTGGGACGACGTGCAGTTCGGCAAGGGCTACGACAGGTGGCTCGCCTACGGGCAGTCGAAGACGGCCAACGCCCTGTTCGCGGCGCACCTCGACGCGCTCGGCCGCGACGCCGGTGTGCGGGCGTTCTCGCTGCATCCCGGCGCCATCATCACCCCTCTCCAACGCCATCTCGACCGGCAGGACATGGTCGCCAAGGGGTGGATCGACGAGGAGGGGAACGTCGTGCACCCCGACTTCAAGACGCCGGAGCAGGGGGCCGCGACGACCGTGTGGGCGGCGACCTCCCCGTTGCTGGACGGCCTGGGCGGCGCCTACTGCGAGGACTGCGACATCGCGGAACCCACGACGAGCGACGAGGGCTGGTCCGGTGTGCGCGACCACGCGATCGACCCGGACCAGGCGGTGCGCCTGTGGACGCTGTCGGCCGAACTCACCGGTCTGGACGCCTTCACGGCCTGACCGGGGCTCATGCCGCGGCGCCCCCGCAGGGACGCGGGGCCGCATCATGCAGCTGCCCCGCGCCTCCTGCGGGGCGCCCGCAGGAGGACGAGGCTCACGAGGGCACCGACGGAGACCAGCGTCATGGCGTCTGCGAACAGCGCGACGTCATGTCGTGCACACGGCTCCGCGCGGTGGGCGAGGCGGCATGCGAAAGCGCCCGGTGCGGACCGGAATGCGGTCCGCGCCGGGCGCTCGAAGGTTCCGATCAGGCCTTGCTGCGTGCGTAGTTCACCAGGAACAACGCCTCCGTCAGCGACAGCCGCTCCAGCTCCTCCGGCGAGACGCTCTCGTTCACCGCGTGGATCTGGGCCTCCGGCTCGCTCAGGCCGATGAGGAGGATCTCCGTCTCCGGGTAGAGCGAGGCCAGCGTGTTGCACAGGGGGATCGAACCGCCCATGCCGGCGGTCTGCATCTCCTCGCCGGGGTACGCCACCTGCATCGCCTCGGCCATCGAGGCGTACGCGGGGCTCTGCGTGTCGGCCTGGAAGGGCTGGCCCTGGCCGACCCGCTCCACCGAGACGCGGGCGTCCCACGGAGCAGCCGACTCCAGGTGGGCGGTGAGCAGCTTCGTCGCCTCGGCCGCGTCCATGCCCGGGGGCACGCGCAGGCTGATCAGGGCGCGGGCGCCCGCGTGGACGGACGGGGTGGCGCCGACGACCGGCGGGCAGTCGATGCCGAGCACCGTGACCGCGGGACGGGCCCACAGCCGGTCGGCCACCGTGCCGGAGCCGATCAGGGAGACGCCGTCCAGGACCTTCGCGTCCTTGCGGAAGTCCTCCTCCGGGTACTGCAGACCCTCCCAGACGCCGTCCGCCTCAAGGCCGTCGACGGTCGTCGAACCGTCCTGCGCGCGCAGCGAGTCGAGGATGCGGATCAGGGCGGCCAGCGCATCCGGGGCGGCACCGCCGAACATGCCGGAGTGCAGGTTGCCCTCCAGCGTGTCCACCTGGACCCGCACCAGCGTCATGCCGCGCAGCGTCGCCGTCACGGTCGGCAGGCCGAGCCGGAAGTTGCCGGCGTCGCCGATGACGATGGTGTCGGCGGTCAGCAGCTCGGGGTGCGCCTCGGCGTACCGCTCCAGGCCGCCGGTGCCCTGCTCCTCGGAGCCCTCGACGATCATCTTGACGGTGACCGGGATGCCGCCGTGCTCCTTGAGCGCCCGCAGCGCGGTCAGGTGCATGATGAAGCCGCCCTTGCAGTCCGCGGCGCCGCGCCCGTACCAGCGGCCGTCGCGCTCGGTCAGCTCGAACGGCGGGGAGATCCAGGCGGCCTCGTCCAGCGGCGGCTGCACGTCGTAGTGCGCGTAGAGCAGCACCGTGGGGGCGTCGGCCGGGCCGGGCAGGATGCCGTAGACGGACTGGGTGCCGTCGGGGGTGTCCAGCAGGGCGACGTCCTCGAAGCCCTCGGTGCGCAGGGCGCCGGCCACCCAGGCCGCGGCCGCCTCGCACTCGCTCTTCGGGAACTGCGCCTCGTCCGCGACCGACTTGAAGGCGACCAGCTCGGCCAGCTCGGCCTTGGCGCGCGGCTGCAGCGAGGCGACGGTCGTCGCGAGTGCGGCCGGGTCCGGCTGGTGGGTCGGGGACGTGTCCATGGGAACGCTCCTTGTGGGCGCGATGTCGTGTGTCCGTGGGTTACGGGCGATCGTGACTGTGGTCCCGATCCTCGCACGACCGCCCCGGAGGTTCCCGCGGCGGGTGTCCGGGCCGGTGGGCCGCCGGTGGGCCGTAGGATGCGGACCGTAGTCGTAGCCGGTGGTCGATGGGGAGCAGAACGCGGTGAGCAGCGACAGCACAGCCCGGGAAGAGGGCCGGGACATGCCCGGTACGCCCGGTACGGAGCCGGTGTGGGACGTCGTGGTGGTGGGCGGTGGGCCCGCCGGGGCCTCGGCCGCGCACGCCGCGGCCGCCGCGGGCCGCCGGGTGCTGCTGCTGGAGAAGTCCGAGCTGCCGCGGTACAAGACCTGCGGCGGCGGCATCATCGGCCCCTCGCGGGACGCCCTGCCGCCCGGCTTCCGGCTGCCGCTGCGGGACCGGATCCACGCCGTCACCTTCTCCCACAACGGCCGGATGGTCCGCACCCGCCGCTCCCGGCGGATGCTCTTCGGGCTCATCAACCGGCCGGAGTTCGACGCCGGCCTGGTGGACGCCGCCCGGGCCGCGGGCGCCGAGGTGCGCACCGGGGTCGGCGTCTCCCGCGTCGAGCAGCACGGCCCGTCCGTGCCCGACCGCCGCACGGTGGCCGTCGTGCTCGGCGACGGCCGCACCCTGCTCGCCCGCGCCGTGGTCGGCGCGGACGGCAGCGCGGGCCGGATAGGGGCGCACGTCGGCGTGAAGCTCGCCCAGGTCGACCTCGGCCTGGAGGCGGAGATCCCGGTGCCGGCCTCCGTCGCCGAGGACTGGGCCGGCCGGGTGCTGCTCGACTGGGGCCCGATTCCCGGCAGTTACGGCTGGGTGTTCCCCAAGGGCGACACCCTCACCGTCGGCGTGATCTCGGCGCGCGGCGAGGGCTCCGCCACCAAGCGCTACCTGGACGACTTCATCGGCCGCCTGGGCCTCGCGGGCTTCGAGCCGAGCATCTCCTCCGGCCATCTGACCCGCTGCCGGTCCGAGGACTCCCCGCTCTCCCGCGGCCGCGTCATCGTGTGCGGCGACGCGGCCGGCCTGCTGGAGCCGTGGACCCGCGAGGGCATCTCCTTCGCCCTGCGCTCCGGGCGCCTGGCGGGGGAGTGGGCCGTGCGCATCGCCGAGGCGCAGGACGCCGTCGACGCGCGCCGGCAGGCGCTCAACTACGCCTTCGCCATCAAGGCCGGGCTGGGCATCGAAATGGGCGTCGGCCGCCGCCTGTTGGCGCTCTTCGAGCGCCGGCCCGGGCTCTTCCATGCTGCGCTGACCGGATTTCCGCCTGCGTGGCGCGCGTTCGCGCAGATCACGCGGGGGACCACGTCGCTGGCCGAGGTCGTGCGGGTGCATCCGCTGGCGCGGCGGGTGTTGTCGAGGATGGACCGGGGCTGAGGGGCCGCACCGCCGCACCGCCCGAGGCGGGGTGCCGGGGCCGGTCGGTGCCGGAGCGTGCGTCGTCCCGCTGACGACGGGCGAGTGGCCGACCCGCCCAGGAGCGTCGGGCGTGGCTCTCGTGGGCGGATCGGCGTGCTGCCACTCGAACGTGTGGTGGGCAATCGTTTGTCGGGTGGGGCCCGTGTGCCTCTTCATAACGTCGGCCCATGGTTACTTCGCACCATGAGGCCTCGCACCGGATCTTCCAGGACCGTCCGAAGCTGCTCGCGCCCGTGTTCAAGATCCTGGGCCTGCCACCTCCCGAGAAGGCGACGGTCGAAGTGCTCACCGCGGATGCGACGGAGATCCGTCCGCTGGAGCGGCGGGTGGACAGCGTGTTGCGCATCGATCCGTCGGAGGGCGAGGGGTTCGTACTCGCCATCGAGGCGCAGGGGCGTCGGGATCCGGACAAGGAAGCGAGCTGGGCGTACTACTTGGCCTATTTGACGGCGAAGTACGAGCGTCCGGCGCTCCTGCTGGTGGTGTGCCACGACAAGGCCACCGCCGACTGGGCGGCCGGGCCGTTCAAGCTCGGCCCGGGCTACTGGGCTGCTCTGTCGGTGCATCCGCTGGTGGTGGGGCCGGGGAACGTCCCGGTGATCACCGACCCGGGGGAGGCCGCCGAGGACCTCACTTGGGCGGCGTTCGCCGCCATGACACATAGCCGTGGCCGGAACGCTGCGGCAATACTGGAGGCGCTGGCGTGTGCGCTGCGCACAGCCGACCCCGTGTCCTTCGCGTACTACTCGGAACTGCTGGAAGTCGGCCTGGCAGACGACCAGGCGAGAGAAATCTGGAGGAAGCTGATGGGTGTGGGCTCTTTCTTCCCCGGGCGTGGCACGCTCGTCGAGGAGAAGTACCTGGAGGGCAAGGCCGACGGAGTCGCAGCGGGGCTCGCCGAGGGCAAGGCCGAGGAGCGTGCGCGGTTGGTGCTGCGCGTGCTGGAGAAGAGGGGGATCCCTGTGCCGGATGCGGTACGGGAACGCCTCGCCGACTGCTCCGACCTGGACGCCCTGGACCGGTGGCTCGACCAGGCGTTCATCGTCTCCACGGCCGAGGAGCTCTTCGCCGAGGGCAGCTGCTGACTTTGCGGGCGTGGTGTCGTCAGGAGGGAAGTCCGGTTGCGGTGAGGCAGCCGTCGAACTCTTCGAGCGTCGCCCCGGGCTCTTCCACACTGCGCTGATCGCATGCCTCCGGCACGGTTGGGCGTTCGGCTGCGGGTTTGTTGGGGCTGGTCGTGCACTTCCCTGCGCGTCTTAGCTGTAGCAGCGGGCTGTCTCGATGGTCAGCCCGCTGCTCTACATCGTGTCACGACGCTCGACGACGGTCCTCGACCATCCAGCCGTTGCCCAGTTCACGGCGCAGAGCGTCCAGCGCGGTGTCTGCCTGCTGCCTGAACAGGGTCCATTGCTCCTCGGTCCACGGCGACGGGTCCGGCGGGTATTCCCAGTCGATGGACGACTGGTACCACTGGCGCAGAGATGCCCGAGGCAGACCTGCGCCTGGCAGACAGGCTGGGAGCATCGCAACTGGGCTGGCCAGATTGCATCATGCACTTTGACTCAAGGGTCACGCGACCGCGCCATGACAACTCGCTACCCTCTGCTGTCGGACGAAAACGTCACACACGTGAAGGCGTCCGACTCGTCACACAAAAAGGGAGCGAATGGTCGTGATCAAGTCAAGGGGTGCGCGTTCTAGACTCGCGAAGGTGTTGGCAGCCAGCGCATTTGCGACTTCCGCGTTATTCACCCTCGCTCCGACAGCCTTTGCAGACACCAGCTCAACCACCAACGGCTGCTACGCCTGGTACGGGAACACCACTGCAAACGGCCACTGCTCCGACCCCTACGTGACCGTGACCGGGGACTATCAGGTTTACGGCGTGTGCGCCTATGAAGGTGATCAACTGTCCGCTTGGAACGGCTTCAAAAAGGGAACTGTCGCGGACGGCTGGGGAACTGTCGAGTGTAGCTGGAATATGCGGAGGGCCTACATACAGTACAGCTGAGCCGCGAATAGTCGAGGCACTTATCTGCACCCCCTCGACAAAACGACTCACCTAGACGCCCAATTCACCCATCTCTAAGGAGAAAGGTAGGTACGTCATGTCAACGCCCAGGAACCTGCGCTCTAGCATTGCGAAGATTGCAGGGGTCAGCACCCTTGCCGCTGCTGCTGCGATCTCCTTCGCCCCCATAGCATCTGCAGACACCAGCGATACCACCAACGGCTGCTATGCCTGGTACGGGAGCACCACTGCAAACGGCCACTGTAGCGACCCGTACGTGACCCAGACCGGAAACTATCGCGTTTACGGTGTCTGCGCCTACGAGAACGACTCGCTATCTGGATGGAATTACTTCGAGAAGGGCGCATACGCTGTCCAATGGGGAGGCGTCGAATGCACCTTCAACATGAGAAAGGCGTACATAGTTTACCACTGATCAGCAGGTAGTTAATTGACCCGTGTGCCAGCACTCCGGAATGTACTGGCACACGGCTCACCAGCAAGAGGATGCTCGCATGGACCCGATAATTGAATGCTCAGGACTCACTCAAGGATACGGAAGCAAAGAGGTCTTCTCCGAGCTTGAAATCAGTTTCGAGCCGGGCGTCTACGGACTTCTCGGCCCGAACGGGGCGGGGAAAACAACTCTATTGCGCACCTTGGCAACCATTACGCCTCCTCGTGCTGGAACTCTGAAAATTCTAGGACAATCAGTATCCTCGGAGAAATCGGCGCGGTCTGTGCGCCGCAACATCGGTTTCCTTCCTCAAGATTTCGGCTATTTCCCTTCCTTTTCGCTGTACGACTTTGTTAGGTATATCGCCTGGCTGCGGGAGGTACCCAGTCGGCGTGCGCACGTCGACACTGTCAAGACTATTCAACAGGTAGGCCTGGCCGACAAAATGAGCGCGCAAATGAAGTCGCTCTCGGGTGGCATGGTGCGGCGTGCCGGTATTGCCTCCGCACTAGTTGGCTCGCCACGACTGGTATTGCTCGACGAGCCGACAGTCGGCCTCGACCCTGCGCAACGCCTTGAGTTCCGCGAGCTCATTCGCTCTTTGACTGACGCGACGGTAATTTTGAGCACGCATCTCGTTGAAGATGTTGCCGCCGTTTGCAACGAAGTCGTAGTCATGTCAACCGGAGAGCTGTTCTTCCGCGGAACACCCGCGCAACTTACTGCTCAGGCATCACAAAATAACGCCGGGGATACGCCGCTGGAACGCGGGTACATGTCAGTTCTGGAGAGTCGAGGGGCGACCGTTCGGTGAGATACTACTGGATGGAATTGCGCCGGTCGCCCATGCGTTGGTGGCTCCTGATACTCGTCGCGCTTGATCTGGCCACACTCTTTGGACGCAGCACTTGGTGGATCGGCGAGTGGCCACAGACTAGTGCCCAGGTTCAGATTCCCGCCTTTTATTTTGCTCCAGTTCTTGCAGCAGGGGCTGCATGGTCATCTGGACGCGCGGCACGAAATAACTTCCAGCCACAGCTGGCCGCGGCCGCTCGCCCCCAGTGGCAGGTGGAAATGTGCCAACTACTGGCCACGCTTTCCTACGGACTTGCGGCCTACTTGGTAGGGATTATCGCCGCCGTCTCGGTCAGCTACTCAAGTGCGGGCCCTGGTTTCATCTGGCCAGACTATGTGCTCTTGGGTATAGCGTTGCTTACCCTCTTTGCGGGAGCGGGCCACCTGGTGGGGAGGCTGTCAAAGTCACAATTTCTTGGCCCTACCCTAATGGGCCTAAGCGGCCTCATCGTCATCGCATGGATCGGAGCGCCGCACAATCTCGGCCTTTTTGTGATATCCGGTGACCCGTATAAGTCGATATCGATGCCAGCGCTAATCATGCGCTGCCTGCTGGCGGCAGCCGTGGCGGTAACAGCCTGCCTCTTGAGGAGGCCTCTTTATGCTCCCGGCAAACACAGGTCAATTGGCGGTTTCGGTGTACCGAGAGTCGCTTCCCTTGGTGTCGTGGTCTGCGCGTGCCTAGCTAGTCTGACCATCGCCGGCCCTATTCAAATCACCCGTGGGCCCTCCAGGGAGCCTCTGTGTACGTCCGGCACCCCCACGGTGTGCCTTTGGCCTGAAGACCGCAAATACCTGCCAGACGCCCAAAAGATGGCTAATCGGATGCGCGACCTCCCGAAGGGATTTTTTAAGGTTCCATCGGAGTTCCACGAACGCGGGTTGAGGAAGGGTGCACAGCCAGCCTCCGAGTTCTACATAATGGAAGGCTCCATGTGGGACCCGGCAGCAACCATGGCAGGTAGCATTGTGAGTGCTTCCTGGCCCAGCGGAAACGGCTGCACTTTGCCAGATGGCCCCAGGCTGACGCGGGAGTTTCGAAATGCCACCTCAGAGCTCAACGTATGGCTAACGATGCGAATCTTCGGCGGTGGAGTGCCGAGCGGAATACATGGAGGGCCGCCAGTCAACCTCCAAACAATAGCCCGGGTCACGCAGCAGCCCGGAGAAGAACAAAGCAAGTGGACCTCTAGTCGAATCGACATCATTCATCATGCCTTCTGCGGCTAGCGCCGAGCCAGCGCCTTTCTTGTCAAACCCATTGATTTGTTACGCGCGCTCGCACCACGTAATCGGCCTTACCGTAGGCTTGGCGCTACTTACGGCATGTGATATATCATTCGGCTCGAAGATGATCGACTTGCCGTTCGGGCGGGGCGGCCAAGCAAGTGGCGTACCCATGCGACGAGAGTTGCCTATAGCATTTGCTGCACTCGCTGCCGGAAGCTTGCATAGCCACATGCACCAGCTTGAGGAAGCAGCCTCTTCCGTATTGAGAACTTACGAGAAAGCCCATCTCGTAGTTCTCTATCTGGCAACGATCCTCCTTGTTGGCGTGCCCGAATTGATAATCAATGGCCTTGGTATGGCTGTAGTACTGAGCAGGGCGCTCATTATTTGGCTGGGTCTCGCCCTTCTGTCCGGACGGCTTTTTGGCCGCAAGTTGTCTTGGATTCTCCCGGTGGCCACAGTCTTCCCATTGACTTACCTCAATCAGGATGACCTGGGGCGCCCGCGCTGGTGGGACTGGACAGGGCAGACACCGTCTAGTTCCGCCTGCTGGGCAATTGCCGCAATTGGTACGCTACTTGGGGTCATGGCCTTCTATTTGACTCCATGGCGCACAAGAGCGGTGCGGCATCAATAACCGGTCACCCGCAGGATGAGTCAATCGACCTTTGCGCAGCGGCGCGATGCGGAGGAGTCTGCCCATGGCGGGCTCCTCCGGGGCCCGAGCTCTTCAAACATGGCGTCAAGTACCTGCACAATGGGCACATCGCCCCAATGCGCCCCCGGAGGCCGTATGCCCACTCCCACCCCGTGCCCCGGAACCCACAACCACGCCTGGCGGGCAGCCGAAGCCGAACGGCCGGCAACAGGCATCGATCAAGATCTGAAACCCGTGTGGGGACAGCCGGTCCATTGCCCGCGCTGCGCCGACCGTGCCCGATCCCAACTCGCCGACCTGCCCGAGCTCCTGGCCGCGATCTGGCTCGAAGCCCTCCACGGCACCCGAGCCAAGACCACCGGCACCGTTGGCCGGAGCAGCACACCCTCCTGGCCCGGCCAGGCCGCCCGGCTGATCACCGATCACATCATCGGCGGCCTCCTCGATCTTGAGGACGACGTCAGGGATCTCCGAGGTCTGCGCCCCCGCGTGGACCGTGGCCAGGAAGGGGCCAACGTCGACTGCGCGATCACCTTCCTTACCGCACACCTGTCGTGGGCGCTGGAATGCCACCCGATGGCCGGCGAACCGCACGACCGGCTCTCGGCGAACCCCGCCGCGCAGATCCACCACTGGCACGCGGCGGCCCAGCGGTTCACCCGTCGAGACATCCGCATGGACAGGTACGGAATGTCGTGCCCCCGATGCGAACTGCTCTCCCTCTACCGCGCCGACGGTGACGACTACATCGAGTGCCGGAACCTCGAATGCGGACAGCTCCTCACCCCAGACGAATACGAGCAGCACTGCCGGGCGCTCGTAAAAGAGCACGTGCATCAAACAGCAGCTTGAGGCAGCAGATGCGTTACGCGTAACGTGATCGCCAGGCACCCGTGTGCCTCGATCGCCCGCCCCGGAGCCCCCTCCGGGGCTTTCGCATTCCGAGGCGCCGGAGGTGGCTACCCGTGCTCGACTTCGACGATGACCTCCAGAGCACCTTGTGGAGCACAGCCGCGGCCGCCCAGGCCGCCGGCGTCACGCCCGCGGTAATCCGCATCTGGGCGCACCGCGGTCACCTCCACCGCGCGAACTCCCCGCGCTGCCGCAGCCCGCGCTACCGGGCTATCGACGTCGTCAAGGCCGAGGCAGCCACCCGCGAACGCGCCCGCCGCACCTACCCGGCAGCCTGATCTCTCACCGCACCACCGCTCGCCCTGGCATAGAAGGAGACTCGTGACCATCGCTCCGCAGCCGATGCCCGCGCCGTCGCCGATGGCCGGCCCAGTGTGCGGTCTGTGCGGAGAGCGCGCGGTCGTGCACTGGCAACGCCGTCTTACCGAGATCGAGTTCGCCGCCCATCTCATGCGGGAGCAAGAGCGTCACGACCTTGTCGTCCAAGCCGACGAGTGCACCACCGTCGTCTTCGCCTGTGCAGCCCACGCCATCGCGCTGGACGCCGCTGCGCGTATCCACCAAGCCGCCTGCAGCGCCCCGTCCGCCCGTGACTTGCCCGGGTGCGACTGCACGCCGGAACCGACACCCCCGCCGGACCCGGAGCCGACGACCGCCGACGTTACTGCCGTACTGCCGCCCGGCTGGTCTTGATCAAGGAGGAGTCATGGGCAGACAAGGGACCGATGAGCCCCGAATAGACGAGGGCCTCGCCGGTGCCCGGTACCTGCGCACGGCCCTCGTACCTCTTGATCAGCTGATGCCGTACCCCGGCAACGCCAAGCGCGGCGACATCGACGCCATACGCGCTTCGCTCCGCAAAAACGGCCAGTACAGATCCCTCGTCGTCAGGGCAATCCCCGACGGACCGCTGATCGTCCTGGCCGGCAACCACACCATGCTCGCGCTCGCCGCCGAAGGCCGGGAAGGTGCCCGGTGCGAGGTCATAGGACATTCTGCTCCAGTTCCGCCGACTGCCGCACTACTGCTGGCCGTTCACCTCCGGCAGCCCGGTCCACGCCACCCGCACAGCCATCCGGGGTCGACGGTCAGGCCTCAGCGGTGCACATCGCGGTGGGTGCTGAGGGCGTTGTTCATGACCGTAAGGACGCGGATCACGGCGTGCATGTCGTCGGGGTCGACGATCGGCAGGATCGCGGCGCGATCCCGGTGGAATGCCGTGTCGCCGCGTCGCACCAGATCGGTGCCGGCCGGTGTGAGGAAGACGGCGTTCTCGCGGCGGCTGTGCGGGGACGGCTGGACCGTTACCGGCCCGGCGGAGACCGCGTTGTCGATCTGGCGGCTGACGGTGCCCTTGGTCCTGATGGTCCTCGACCACCCGTACACTCTCGCCTCGGCCGACAACGTTCCGCACAGCCGCAGCTTCACAGCCGCCGTCACCGCCGCCGCCATCCGGGGCGCCACCACGGCCGGGCACGAAGTGGACCTGATCGACCTGGCCGCCGACGGGTTCTCGCCCACGATGACCAGGCAGGACCTCGCCGCCTGGCGACAGGGCGCCGTGGCCGACCCGCAGGTGCGCGACTACCAACACCGCCTACTGGCCGCCGACCACCTGGTGTTCGCCTTCCCCGTGTGGTGGGAAGCGATGCCGGCGGCCACCAAGGGCTTCCTCGACCGCGTGCTCACCAAGAACGTGGTGTTCGCCGAACTGCCCGAGGCCAAAGGCAGCCCGTTCCGCAACCTGATGCCGCGGCTGCAGGGAGTCACCGTCCTGTCCGTCATGGCCACCCCGGACAGGGCCTACCGCTGGTGGTACCGCGACCCGCTGACCAAAATCCTCTTCAAGGGCACCTTCGGCAAGATCGGCATCAAGAACCTGCGGTGGATCAACTTCGATGGCGTCGCCGACAAGACCCCGGACCAGCGCCGGCAGTTGCTCCGCGACACCGAGAGGCGATTCTCCGCCCTCCCCCTCGCCCCGACCCGCTCCGCCGCAAGCCTCGAATCGCATGGTCGGTAGACCGCGCCGGACGGTCACTGGCAGTCGGCCTTGAGGTTCGCCTGCGTTCGGCAGGGGCCGGTACGGTCTGTGCTGTGCCCGGCGCGCGTTGGTTGGTCACCAGTGGTTGCGCGTGGCGGGAGGCCGTGCACGACTAGGGGAGCTGGTACCGGCATGCCGTTCGACGCTGCTTGCACACCGGAGGAAGGGTTCACCTCGGCGCGAGCAGCACGCGTGATGGCTGCAGCGTGCCGGTCGGTAGGGCTGGATGCCGAAGGGGCGAAGCTGATCCGCTTGGGCGAGAACGCCCTGTACCGGTTGGCGGCGGTGCCGGTGGTCGTGCGTATCGCCCGTTCTTCGGAGTACATGCCTGCGGTACGCAACGAGGTTGCAGTGTCGCGTTGGCTGGAGGCTGAGGGCTTCCTTGCCGCGCGCGTCGTGGGCGACCTGGAGCAGCCGCAATCGGTGGAGGGGCACCCGGTGACGTTCTGGCATCTGATCCGCGAGGGGGACAGGAAGGCAACCTATGCGGAACTCGGCAGAGTTCTCAAGGACTTGCATTCGCTGTCGCTGCCTGTCGGCTTGGAGATGCAGCCCTACAACATCTTCGGCCGGACCCCGCTGCGCATCGCTCGTGCACAGGGAATAGCTGCTGATGACCGCGAGTTCTTGCAGCACCGCTTCGGGGAACTGCGAGCAAAGGTGGCTGAGCTGCGTTTCGACTCGCCCAAGGGCCCGCTGCACGGGGATGCGCACGTACAGAACCTGATGATTGACGATCGCGGGCAGGTCAGGCTCATCGACTTCGAAAGGTTCAGCTTCGATCACCCGGAGTGGGATCTCATGGTGACCTCGGTCGAGCATCACAGCATTGGCTGGCAGACGGCAGAGCAATATGCGGACTTCGTGTCGGCGTACGGGCGTGATCTCCGGGATTGGCCGGGCTTCTCCACACTGCGCGCTGTGCAGGAGTTCCACATGACAACGTGGCTCATGCAGAACGTCACCGAAGGCCGGCACGTGGCGGAGGAGTATGCGCGCCGCATTGCCTCACTGCGGGACGACGAGGCTCCCCGTGACTGGCGTCCTTGCTAGGCGTCACTCCTCGTCGAGACGGGCGAGAGCCTGGCGCACCTGCTCGTTGAAGTCGGCGACGGCCGGATGGGCGGCGTGGGTGCTGACCTCGGCCTGGAAGTCGGAGACGTAGCGCTGGAAGCGGGAGGACTGGAGCGAGTTCCCTGCCTCCACAGCCAAGCCGGCCGTAGTCACTGCAGCCTCGACTTCACCGTTGAGCAGTTGGCTCTGCGCAAGCACCATGCGGCAGAACCCAAGGGTGCGCGCGTATTTGGGATCGGTCTCGTTCACGGCCTTCAGTGCATACCGCACGGCTTCAGCTCGTTGTTTCAGGTCACGGAAGCAGTGGCAGAACTCCCCCATGAGCTCGGCCGAGTTGAAGTAGGACAACCAATCCGGATCCTCCGCGGTGTCTGCCTGCTCGAAGTAGCGCTCCGCTTCGCTCATGGCCTTGCCTGCCGCCCGCGCGTCGGCGGAGTTGGACAAGGCCCGGGCCTCCATGGCGGCAAACATGGACATGGCGCGAGGCGTGGCACACCCCTTTGCGCCCTCCAGCGCGGCACGGGCAAGCTGCGTGGCCTGGGTGTGCCGACCCAAGTAGTTCGCCTGGTGGCTGAGATTGGACAGGATACGTGCCCCGAACATCCTGTCGTCGGTTACCTGGGAAAGCCTGAGGGTGGACAGCATGTACCGGTGGGCGAGCCGGTGGTTTCCCGAGTCGTAGGCGGTCCACGCCAACAGTTGCGCGACTTCCGATGCGGCACCGAACAAGGCCGTACCGACCTTCTTGCTGAAGCTCGCGTCGAGCAGAGGAAGAACCTCGTGCCGGAAGTAATGACGTAGGGCCTTGTGCCCGTGGCCGCCGCCGAACTGAAAGTCCAGCTCCATGAACATCTTGCCCGCAGTGCGGATGGCTCGGACGTCGCGCATGCCCACGCGCTGACTCACCGGCCGGTCGGCCTGAATGCCGTCGGGGCGGGAAACCATCCAGGACAGGACGGCGGCGCTCAGGTCGCCGTCGGCAACGATCAAGCGCCCGCTGTCCGGCCCCACCACCCGTTCCGCGCTCAGGTCGTGGAGCGCAGCCAAAGTATCGCCAGTCGTGGCGGGATACGTCACAGGAAGAGGTGTGGACAGCTCCACCTTGCCGAAGAACCCAAGATCGGCCGGGGTGATTCTGCGCAGCAGCTTGACGCTCAAGGCTGCAGCCATGACGACCGCGGTCTTCGGCTGGATGCCGCCTCCGTGCCGCCACCGCTGAACCGCTACGTGCGTGGTCCCAAGATGTTCGCCGCGCTGGGCCGCGACGTCCCGCATGCGCTTGGCCAAGCCCTTGTTCGAGACGTTGGCCTCTGCCATGAGAGAGATCAAATGGGTGTTTGGCTCTCGGCTCATGCTCCCTTGCCATCCCTGGATGACGGCTGAGGTTCATGGTGGCACAGCAGGGTCACCCAGGGGGGTTCATTCGTGAACCCCCCTTCCATCAGGGGAGTTCGCGTGAACCCCCTTGTGAACGCTCCCGCTTATCCCCAGTGCGCCGTTGACTGTTCGGCACCGACGGAACGGTCGTTCCGACCGGCAGATGGGAGGAACGGGCGTGGCGTCTTCAAAGATCAAGTGGTCGACAGCAGATCCGTCGGTGCTTGCTCCCCGCGATCCGACGCGCACGGTCCGCTTCCGGGCATTCACGTTGTTCGCCGAGTCGCCCGACACCGTGCGGGCTGCGCGCGACATGGCCCGATCGGCCCTCCAGGACTGGGGTGTTGAAGCGCTGCTGGACGATGTTCGCTTGGTCGTGTCCGAGCTCGTCGGAAACGTGGTTCACCACGCGGTCCCCGACCAGCGTCTGGCTGGACCGGGAGCGCCCCGACGCATCGACGTGACCCTCCGAATGTGGCCCAAGTGGTTGTTCGTCGGTGTTGCCGACGAGGACTCCAGCGGGCCCACTTTCCCCATGGGTGAGGGGTTCCCGCCCTGCCTGGCGGACGGCCTTCCGGAAGCCGTTCTGCCCGACTCCGGCCGTGGGATTCTGATCATCAACCGCCTTGCGGACGCAGTGTGGTGGGTCCCGGGAGAAGACGGCGGCAAGACGGTCTACTGCCGCTTCGATCTCAGCACTCAGAGGTAGAGAGCCGGGCCGCTGCTGTCCTCGACCTCCTTGCGATCTGGAGGCTGGAGCGGCCCATTGCCGGAGCAGGAGTGACTTCCCTGCCCCGGCCGGCGTGGCCTCTCGCAGCTTTCGGGAGCTCCCCTCCCGGGCGGGAGGCCGCGCCCCCAACAGGTGTGGCACGGGTCCTATTCGAGGGCCTCAGGCAGAAAGAAACGGCAATGACACGAGTGTGGTCGCAACGAGTGAAGCCCGGGGACGTGATCGTCGTAGAGGGCGAGGACAGAGAAGTGAAGGACGTCCGCCAGGACTGGCGCTCGGGGACCATGGCGGTTGTGCTGACATTCGAGGCCGGCCCTCCCTTGCGGCTGGGTCCCGCGGATTCGGCCTGGCTGAGCGATCGCGTGCGACGCCCGCAACACCGACCCTGAAGGCCCTCGACCGCGGGGCCCTTGCGGCCGGCATCGGGGCATCCTCTATTCTCGTACACAGTACGGAAATGAGGAGGGGAACCATGGCACCACGCACACACAACCCTGGGACGAGGCCCGCCTGGGTACCGCCTTCCGGGAAGCCGCCGCTGTCCTCGCGGCTGATGAGGGCGACGTGGCGCCGCCTCCCGGCCGGGCGGTACGGCGTCGGGTGGGAGCCGGGGCTGGTGGTGCCGGCCGCCGACGGGAGTCCGTTGGTCACCGACCACTACTTCCCGCGCGCGGACGGCGACTTCCCCACGCTCCTGGTGCGCTCGCCGTACGGCAGGGGAGTGCCGTGGTCCCCCATGTACGGCCTGCTCTTCGCCGAACAGGGCTTTCATGTGGTCCTGCAGAGCTGCCGCGGCACCGGTGGGTCAAGAGGTGAGTTCGTCCCGTGGCGCAACGAGGCCGCCGACGGGCAGGCCACGGTGTCCTGGCTGCGGGAGCAGCCCTGGTTCAACGGGACCCTGGGGACGGTCGGCCCCAGTTATCTGGGATACGTGCAGTGGGCCCTTGCGCTGGATCCGCCACCGGAGCTGAAGGCGATGGTGGTGCAGCTGGGGTTGCACGACCCCCACGCCTTCTTTCACGCGGGCGGTGTGTTTCACCTTGAGAACGCCCTCACTGTCGGTACAGGCATGACGTATCAGCACCGAGGGATCGCACAGTTGCTCAAAGCGAGCCTGCGTGTGCACAGGCGGCTGCGCGACATCACCACCGCGCAGCCGCTGCGCGGCGCGCACGTGTCCGCGCTCGGCGAAGTGCCCTGGCTGGACGAGGTGATGACGCACCCGGACGCCAAGGATGCCTACTGGCACGGCATATCGGTGGTCGGGGCGGCGGATCAGCACAAGGTCCCCACGAGTCTGATCGGCGGGTGGCACGACGTCCTGCTCGACCAGACCCTCGAACAGTACGGCCGGTTGCGCCGGGCCGGATGTGAGACCGCCCTGCTCGTCGGCCCCTGGACCCACCACTCCGCACTGCAGCAGGGGTGGCCCGAGGTGTTCGCCGAGAGCCTCGCCTGGCTGCGCGCGCACCTGTGCGGCGATCCCTCCGGCCTGCGCTCGACCGGGGTACGCGTACACATCGGCGGCGAGGACGCCTGGCGGGACCTCGACGCCTGGCCGCCGACTCCGGCCGTCACCTCGTGGTTCCCCACCCCCGACGGGCACCTCACCCGGCAGGCCCCCACCGGCTCCGTACCCTTGCGGACCTTCCGCTACGACCCCGCCGACCCCACCCCGTCCCTCGGCGGCCCGCTGCTCTCCCGCCATGCCGGTCCCCGGGACAACAGCACCCTCGAAGTCCGGGACGACGTCCTCACGTTCACCGGCCCCCCGCTGACCGAACCCGTGGACGTGCTCGGCCCGGTCTCCGCACGGCTGAGCATCTCCACGGACACCGGTCATGCCGACGTCTTCACCCGCCTGTGCGACGTCGACGCGCAAGGCCGCTCCGTCAATGTCTGTGACGGAGCGGGCCGGTTGACGACGGCCGGCCAGGAACCGTCGCACGTCACTGTGCCGATGAGCTCCACCGCCCACCGCTTTGCCGCCGGTCACCGCATCCGCTGGCAGATCAGCGCAGGCGCCCATCCGCGCTACGCCCGCAACCCCGGCACCGGAGAGTCACCGGTCGACGCCACCGCCTTCGTACCGGTGCGCATCACCCTCCACGCGGACTCCGAACTCAGGCTCGGAAACTGATGCTCAGAACAGGGCTTCGGGACCCTCCGCCGTCGCCCCGACGGTCCGTACGTCCGCCGTCGTCCGCGCATCCGGCGCCGCCGCGGTGAGCTCCCAGCCGGCCAACTGCCGGGCGTCGAGCAGCAGGAACCGCCCGTCCACGGCGTCCAGATACACGTCCGGCCCGGCCACGGCGGCCACCCGGCCCGCCACCGTGCGGCCGGGGGCGAGTTCCACGGTGCCGGGGTCCGGGCGCAGCCGGTCCAGGTGGAATGCGGCGTCGTGGTGCACCGGTGCGAAGTCCCGTATCGCCAGGGACTCCGGGAGGCCGGGCAAGTGGCATGCGCGGTCGTGCAGTTCCGCCAGTTCGGCCGTGCGCCGTTCCTGCGGCGGCAGGGGATGGCGGGCGGCGCGCTTGGCCGCGTACGGGAAGCGGTCCGGCACGGCGAGTGCCGCGCCCAGGACCGACTCGGCGCGGCGGGCGGCCATCAGCGGGCCGCGGCCGAGCAACGCGTGGGAGAGCGCGGCCTGTTCGAGGAGCCGGGCGCCCTCGCGCTCGGCCGCCGTGATGCCGACCTTGATCAGGCCCGGGGCGAACCAGGCGAGGTAGACGTCGTACGGGCGGGGGTCGTCGGCGGCCGTGTCGGCCGCGACGGAGTGCGAGCGGTCCAGGCGGGCGCACTCGGGGCACTGTGCGGAGACGGCGCCCGGCGGGACGAGGGCCTCCGTCGGGCACGGGGTGTGACGGCCGGCGCGGCGCACGCCGATGCAGTGGCGTGCGGGGCCGGTGGTGAAGGCGAGGTGCCGTTCCGGCGGGAGAGGGGAGAGACGGTCGCCGTGGACGGGGTGGTGCCAGGTGAGGGCGGGACCTTCGGCCGGGGACCAGCGGAGGCCGGTGCAGCGCCAGTCGGTGTGCATGGGGTGCATTCTCCCGGTCCTGTTCACCCGTCCTGTTCACCGGTCCCGTTCACTGGACGACCCGCCGTGCCCCGTACGCAAGCACCGCCGCCGTCGCGGCCAGCGCCGCGACCGTCGTCAACGCCACCGGCAGGGTGTACGCCTCCGCCAGGAAGCCGATCGCCGGCGGGCCCAGCAGCATGCCGCCGTAGCCGAACGTCGAGGCCGCGGCCACGCCGCCCGGGCCCGCCAGCTCCCCGGCGCGGCCCACCGCGACCGGGAAGGCGTTGGCCAGGCCCAGGCCCGTCAACACGAATCCGGCCAGTACGGCCCACACCGTCGGGGCCAGCGCGCCCACCAGCATTCCCGCTGCCGCCGTCGCCCCGCCCGCGACCAGCACGCGCGTCTGGCCGAGCCGCGCGAGCAGCGTGCTGCCCGCGACCCGGCCCACGGTCATGGCCAGTGCGAAGACGGAGTAGCCCACGGCCGCCACGCCCGCCGGGGCGGCGAGGTCCTGCGTCAGGTGCAGGGCGCTCCAGTCCGCGAGGGCGCCCTCCCCGTACGCCGTGCACAGGGCGATCACCCCGAAGAGGGCGACCAGCCGCCCGGCAGGGCGGGAGCTCCGGGCGGTGGCCGCCGCGGGCCGCTCCCGCTCCGGCACCGGGTGCGCGAGCAGCCCGCGGCCCGCCGCGGCGCTGACGGCCAGGCCGAGCGCGGTCAACAGCAGCAGGTGCGCCGTCACCGGCACCTGCCCGGCGACCAGGCCGCCGAGCCCCGCCCCGAGCATCCCGCCGACGCTGAACGCGGCGTGGAAGCTCGGCATCACGGGCCTGCGCAGCGCCGTGACGAGGTCGACGGCCGCGCTGTTCATGGCGACGTTGAGTCCGCCGTAGGCGGCGCCGAAGACCAGCAGCACCAGGCCGAGGGCGAGCGCCGAACCGGCCAGCGGCGGCAGGGCGATGCCCAGCGACATCAGGACCGCCGAGGCGACCGTCACCGGGTGGCTGCCGAAGCGCCGGCACAGCCGGCCTGTGATCATCATGGTGGCCACCGCGCCCGCCGACACGCCCAGCAGGGCCAGTCCGAGGGTTCCGGCGGAGGCCCCGGTGCGTTCCTTGATCGCAGGGATGCGGACCACCCAGCCGGCGAAGAGGAAGCCGTCGAGGGCGAAGAAGAGGGTCAGTCGGGCGCGGAGGATACGGAGTGCCGGTGCGTCCGGGGTCCGGTGCGTCCCCGGGAAAACGGCCGTCCGTATTTTGTTCAGCGTCGGCACAAAGTCAGAATAGAGGCGTGACCCAGACTCGGACAACACGTTTGGAGCGGGGCCGCGGCGCCCTCGGCCCCGCCCTGGAGCTCGTGCACACCGGCCGCGCCCCCACGCGCGCCGTCCTCACCGCCGAACTCGGCGTGACCCGGGCGACCGCCGGGGCCGTGGCCGCCGAGCTGGAGGCGCTCGGCCTGATCCAGGTCGACGCCCGCCCGGCGGCGGCCGCGGGCTCCCAGGGCCGCCCGTCGCACCGCCTGTCCGTCGCGCCGAACGGCCCCGTCGTCCTCGCCGCGCAGATCCACGCGGACGGCTTCCGCGCCTCGCTCGTCGGGCTCGGCGGCCGGACGATCGCCACGGCACCGGGCTGCATGACGGTGCCCGCCGACCCCTCGCACATCATCGACGCCGTCGTGGCCGCGGGCGCCGGGCTGCTGCGCGAGACCGGGCGCCGCTGCCTGGGCGCAGGGCTCGCCGTGCCCTCGGCCGTCGCCGAGCCGGACGGCACCGCCCTCAATCCGCTGCACCTCTCCTGGCCCGTGGGCGCGCCCGTGCGCGAGCTGTTCACCGAGGCCCTCGCCAAGTCCGGGATCACCGGGCCCGGCGGCGTCCCGCTTGCCGGGGTCGCGGGCAACGACATCAACCTCGCCGCCCTCGCCGAGTACCGGCACGGCGCGGGCCGGGGCGCCCGGCACCTGCTGTGCGTGGCCACGGGGCACCGCGGCGTGGGCGGGGCGCTCGTGCTCGACGGCCGCCTGCACAGCGGCAGTTCGGGCCTCGCCCTGGAGGTGGGCCACCTCACCGTCAGCCCCGCGGGCCTGCCCTGCCACTGCGGCAGCCGCGGCTGCCTCGACGTCGAGGCCGACCCGCTGGCCTTCGTCACCGCGGCGGGCCGGGAGCCGGGCCCCGCGGTGTCGCTGCTGCAGCAGTCCCGGGACCTGATCCACACCGAGTACGCGGACCCGGCCGTGCGGGCCGCGGTCGAGCTGCTTGTCGACCGGCTCGGGCTCGGGCTCGCGGGCCTGGTCAACATCCTCAACCCGGACCGGGTGCTGCTGGGCGGTCTGCACCGCGAGCTGCTGGAGGCCGACCCCGAGCGGCTGCGGGCCGTCGTCGCCGACCGCAGCCTGTGGGGGCGGAGCGGGAGCGTGCCGATTCTCGCGTGCACGCTCGACCACGGCAGTCTGATCGGGGCGGCCGAGGCGGCGTGGCAGCCGGTGCTGGACGATCCGTTGGCGGTGCTGGGGTAACCCACGGGGGGCCGAGCCGCGCCCCTTACGGGGCGCCTCAGTTCAGCGCCGCGGCCGTCTCCAGCGGTGGGGTGGCATTCACCGGGCAGGGGGCGGCCGTCGGTACCGGCAACGTGAACCAGACGACCTTGCCGCCGTCCTGGCGTTCCCGTACGCCCCAGCTCTCGCTCACCGCCGCCACCAGGGCCAGACCGCGTCCGTGCGTGGTCAGTCCGTCCGTGTCCGGGACCTTGATGCACGGCAGCCGCGGATCGTGGTCGCGCACCGAGACCGTGAGCCGCTCCGGCACCAGGTCGATCTCGACCGTGCAGCGCTTGTCCGGCTGCGCATGCAGGTGCACGTTGGTCAGCAACTCGGTGACCCCGAGCGCCGCGGAATCGATGAGCGGATCCAGATGCCAGTAGCGAAGCTGCGCAGATACGATTCTGCGGACCTGGCGGATCCGAGGGGGGAGAGCCTGGAGTTCAACGGTGCAGTGCTTGTTCACTCGGCTGATCACGGCTGCGACTCCCTGAAGAAGTAGGGCTAGCCTGATGCAGAAGTGCGCTGTCGATACGGGCTGTCGATGTGCGCAGGACTCTCGGTGATACCGGTACGCAACAAGCGTCGGTGCTCATGGCCGAGTGCGCAACTCGTGCGCCCGTCAGGTGCCCTCGTGCGCCGCCCGCACCGCCGCCAGGAAGCGGTCGACCGCGGCGTCCGCCGCATCGCCGGGATCCGCGTCGCGCCGGCCCAGCGTGAGCACGTACCGGGTGCCGTTGACGGTCGCCCGGGCCCGGTCCCGGGAGGCGAACCACGGCTTGCTCGCGTGGACCGAGACCACGGGTGCGCTGTCGATCTCCCGGCCGTAGCTGGTCAGCAGTTCCAGCCTGCCGTCGTGGATCTTCACCTGGCCGGCCCGGGTGAGTGACCTGCGGGCGCACTCGATCCCCACTCCCGTCGCAGTGAACTCCGGTTCTGCCACGGCGCACCGCCTCTCCGGCCGGAAGGTCCTCCGTGCGCAGTCTGCCCGTGCGGAGGCCCGGGCACCAGTACCCCTTTATGTTGGTCGTGGGGGTCGTCGTCAGGAGCCCGGCGTGAACAGCACACAGCAGTCCGGGGGCCCCGTGCCCACCGTCGACGTGGACCGCAGCGACCCGGCCTACCGCACCTGGCTCAAGGAAGCCGTCCGCAAGGTGCAGGCCGACGCCAACCGCTCGGCGGACACGCACCTGTTGCGCTTCCCGATCCCCGAGGAGTGGGGCGTCGACCTCTACCTCAAGGACGAGTCCACCCATCCCACCGGAAGCCTGAAGCACCGTCTTGCCCGTTCGCTGTTCCTCTACGGGCTGTGCAACGGCTGGATCCGCCCCGAGTCCCCGGTCATCGAGGCCTCCAGCGGCTCGACCGCCGTCTCCGAGGCGTACTTCGCCCAGCTGATCGGCGTGCCCTTCGTCGCCGTCATGCCGCGTACGACCAGCCGCGAGAAGTGCCGGCTCATCGAATTCCACGGCGGGAGCTGCCACTTCGTGGACGACCCCCGTGCGATGTACACCGAGGCGGCCGCCCTCGCCGAGCGGACCGGCGGCCACTACATCGACCAGTTCACCTACGCAGAACGGGCGACCGACTGGCGGGGCAACAACAACATCGCCGAGTCCGTCTACAGCCAGCTGCGCGACGAGCGCTTCCCCGAGCCCGTCTGGATCGTCGCGACCGCCGGCACCGGGGGCACCTCCGCGACGCTCGGCCGGTACGTGCGCTACCTGCAGTACGACACCCGCATCTGCGTCGCCGACCCCGAGAACTCCTGCTTCTTCGACGGCTGGCGCGACCACGACCCGGGGGCGACCAGCGACCGGGGCTCACGCATCGAGGGCATCGGGCGGCCCCGGATGGAGCCCAGCTTCCTGCCGGGCGTGATCGACCGGATGATGAAGGTGCCGGACGCCGCGAGCGTCGCGGCCGTGCGCGCCCTGGACCGGGCCATCGGGCGCAAGGCGGGCGGCTCGACGGGCACCGGGCTGTGGAGCGCCCTCAAGATCGTTGCGGAGATGGCCGGCGAGGGACACCGCGGCAGCATCGTCACACTCATCTGCGACCCCGGCGAGCGCTACCTCGACAAGTACTACTCCGACGCCTGGCTCGCCCAACAGGGCCTGGACATCACGCCCTACGCCCTGGCCATCAGCACCTTCCTGGCGACCGGCCGCTGGCCCTGACCCCCGCCGCGGGCCGTCTCAGCCCGTCGCGAGCCGCCGGTCCAGGGTGCGGACCGCCCGGCGGAACTCCCGTGCCACGCCCGGCCGGACGAGCCGCAGCAGCGGGCCCGCGAGCGGGGCCGGGTCCAGGGCGACCGTCCATGTGACGACCGTTCCCGCGCCCACCGGGACCAGGAGCCACTCCTCCAGCAGGGCCCGGACGCCGGGGGCGTTCGTCAGGTCGACCCGGTAGGCGTACTGCTTCGGCTCGTCCGCGGTCGTGATCGTCTCCCGGAAGCGGAGCCCTCCCCGCAGCCGGATCTCGCGGCCGCCGAGGCCCTCCGCCTCCAGCGGCCGGGCCAGTGCCACCGCACCGAACCACCGTGGCCAGGCCTCCACTTCGTCGGCCAGCGCGCGGTACACCGCTTCCGGCGGCGCCGCCATCCGGGCCGTGAACGCGAAGCGCAGCGGCGCGGTCCCGGCGAAGGCAGGCCCCACGGGGCGGAGCTTTCTGAGCGGCATCCCGGCACCCCCGGACATCGGCGGATCGCGTGGTCGCGGTCACCTTAGGCGCTCCGCTGGAAGCGCGGTACTGCGGCTGCGGGTGGTTCGTGGCTGATCGCGCAGTTCCCCGCGCCCCTTACGGGGCACGGAAATCCGCTCAGGGCGTCTCGGACGGGCCCGCCACCACCAGTTCCGGCAGGCGTTCCGCGATCTCCGTGCGGGCCTCCGCCGACAGTCCCGCATCCGTCACCAGGGCATCGACCTCGTCGAGCGAGGCGAACGAACTCAGGCCCACCGTCCCCCACTTGGTGTGGTCGGCCAGCACCACGACCCGGCGCGCGGAGCGCACGAAGTGCCGGTTCGTCTCCGCCTCAGCGAGGTTGGGCGTCGAGAGGCCGGCCGTCACGGATATGCCGTGCACCCCGATGAACAGCACGTCGAAATGGAGCGAGCGGATGGCCGCGTCCGCGACCGGGCCCACCAGGGTGTCCGACGGGGTCCGCACCCCGCCCGTGACCACCACCGTCGCCGCGCCCGGACGGGCCGCCGGGCCGGAGGCCGTCATGGTGCGCTGCGCGCTGTGGAAGACGTCGGCGACCCGCACCGAGTTGGTGACCACCGTCAGGTCCGGAATGTCCACCAGCTGCTGCGCCAGGGCGTAGGCCGTCGTGCCGCCCGCCAGCGCGATCGCGCTGCCGCGCGGGGCCATCTTCGCGGCCTCCCGCGCGATGGATTCCTTGGCGCTCAGCTCCAGGACCGCCTTCGCCTCGAAGCCGGGCTCGTGCGAGGTGGGCTCGGCGACCGGCACGGCGCCGCCGTGCACCTTCTCCACGAGGCCCTGGCGGGCGAGGGCGTCCAGGTCGCGGCGGACCGTCATGTCCGAGACGTTGAGCCTCCGCGTCAGCTCGTTGACCCGTACACCGCCGCGCCGTCTGACCTCGTCGAGGATCAGGGCGCGCCGTTGCTCCGCCAGGAGATTCTGATTGTCGTCCACCCGGCCGTCCCTTTCCGTCACAGCTCGCCCTGCAGGCTGCATTGTCCCACGTAGGGGTTGCCGCGGGTTCGGCGCCGCCGGTACGGCTCACGGCAACGCCGGCAGGTCCTCCGCAACCAGCAGGGTGAGGTCCTCCGTGCTCGGAGAGGGCAGCCGTGCCACACGGCCCGCGTGGTGCTCGACCATCGCCTCGAAGGTCTGGCGCGCCGTGCGGCCGTTGCCGAAGGCGGGGCCCCGGGGGACGGCCGTGAAGTAGGCGAGCAGGGCCTCGGAGGCCCGCTCGCCGAGGCGGTACTCGTGCTCGTCCGCCTGCTGCTGCACGATGCGCAGCAGTTCGTCCGGCGCGTAGTCCCCGAACGTGATCGTGCGCGAAAAGCGCGACGCCACACCGGGGTTGACCGTCAGGAAGCGCTGCATCTCGGCCGTGTAGCCGGCGACGATCACCACGACCTCGTCGCGGTGGTCCTCCATGAGCTTCACCAGCGTGTCGATGGCCTCGCGGCCGAAGTCCCGCCCCCCGTCCTCGGGACAGAGCGCATACGCCTCGTCGATGAAGAGCACCCCGCCGCGCGCCCGGTCGAACACCTCCTGGGTGCGCAGGGCGGTCGAGCCGATGTGCTCGCCCACCAGGTCCACCCGGGAGACCTCCACCAGGTGCCCGCGCTCCAGCACCCCCAGCGCCGCCAGGATCTCGCCGTACAGCCGCGCCACCGTCGTCTTGCCGGTGCCGGGCGAGCCCGTGAAGACCAGATGGCGCCGGACGGAGGCCGCCTTGAGTCCTGCCTGCTGCCTCCGGCGCCCGACCTCGATCATGTCGATCAGGGCGCGCACTTCGCGCTTGACGCTGTCCAGGCCCACCAGGGTGTCGAGTTCGCGGAGCACCGTCGACGACGAACGCGCGGACACGGCAACGGAGTCGGAGACGCGCTGCTCCGGGATCGGCGGGACGAGCGGCCGGTGCGCCGTCTCCACGGCGCGCACCACGGGGGCCGTCGGCTCGTCGCTCGTGCACCCCTCGCTGACCGGGCCGCCCTCGGCGAACTCGTAGCCGCCGCGCGCGCACCGCTCCGCGCGGCAGTCGGTGAGCGTCGTCCGGCAGCCGTCGATGACGTGGAAGCCGTAGCCGCTGCTGCCGGTCACCCGGCAGCCGTGGAAGGTGCCCCGGCCCTCCGCGGACACGTAGAAGCCCGCCTCCGCCGGTGAACTCACCGTGCAGCGCTCGACGACCGGGTCCGCGCCCTGGGTGACGATCACGCCGGTCGACGTCGTGTCCAGGGTGCAGCCGGTCAGCTTGCCGCCGCTGTCGTGGCCGCGGAACCAGACCCCGGTGGTGGCCTCGCGGACCCGGCAGTCGTGCAGCAGGGCCGTCGCCCCGCCGCTCACCGACACCGCGGTGCCCCGCACCCGGGACAGGTCGCTGCCGGAGACCTCCACGCGCGAGCCGCGGTCGAGGACGAACAGCGCGTCCGGCACGTCGTGCAGGCGGCACGCGTCGAGGACGGCGCCGGCGCCGTCGCTCACCCACACCGCCGGGTAGTCGCCGGTGCTGTCGTGGATCTCGCACTGGCCCGCCTCGACCCGGGTGCCCGGGTCCCACACGGACAGGCCGTTGCGCCCGAACCGGCGCACCGTCGAGCGCTGCATCGTCAGCACCGAACGCGCCCGCACGTCCACCGCGTTCTCGGGGACGTCGTGGATGTCGCAGTCGGCCAGGGCGAGGACCGCGTCGGTGTCCAGCGACACCCCGTCGCCGCACGTGCGGTGCACCCGGCAGTCCGTCAGCCGCCCGGTGGCGCGCGAAGTGACCTGTACGCCCGTGCCCTTGATCTCGTAGACCTCGCAGCCGGCCGCCTCCAGCGTGCTGCCCTCGCCGGTCAGCGACAGCCCCGCGCCCCGGGCGTGGTGCACCCGGCAGCGCTCCAGACGGGGGGCGGCCCCGCCGCGCACGGAGACGCCCGCCTGGCCCGCGGCGACCACCTCGCAGTCCTCGAAGACGCCGCCCGCGCCGTCCAGCACGCTGATGCCCACGCCCCCGGGGTTGTCGACGGTGCAGGCGCGCACGGTCGGCCGGGCGCCCCCGCGCACCTCGATGCCCGCGGCCGAGCGGGTCGCCACCCGCAGACCCTCCAACTCCGGTGCGCCGCCCTCGACCAGGAGCGCCGGCTGCGCGGCGTCGTGGCCCTCGATGTGCAGGTCGACCAGCCGGGCGGAGGCGCGCACGGTGACGGCGACGCCCTCGGTCGGGGCGATCCGCACCGCACCGGGCGCGCCCTCGGCACCGCGCAGGGTGACGGCCCGCGAGACCACCAGGTTCTCCCGGTAGGTGCCCGGGGACAGGGACAGCACGTCCCCGTCGGCGGCCGCGTCCAGGGCCGATGAGAGGGAGTCGTACTCTCCCGTGCGGCGTCGCCAGCGCGACGTGCCGGTGTGCGTCACCTGGACCGAGCCCTGTGCCATGGTGCTGCTGTGCCCCCACCTCGTGCATGCGTCCACCCGGGACGGATGAGTACCGGCCGCAACCACCGTAGCGCGCGCGGGCCGTGGGAGTCGGCCGGTCAGCTTCCTGCGTCCGCCCGCCCCCAGGTGTGCCCGGCCCGCCGCCACTCCCGGTCCCACTGCACGTACCGCCGGTGCACCAGGCGCCATACGACCACCCTGCGCACGCCCTCCACCAGTCCCGCCGCGCCCGCAGCCGCCGCGGCGCCGGCGAGCACCGCGTGCACGGCGGCCGTCGCCCGGTCCATGGGGCGCCCGGCGATCCGGCCCTCGTCGTCCGTCCACAGCGGGAACCGCTCCTGCGGGTCCGGCGCCTGGTGCAGCGCCACCAGGCCGGTGTGCTCGACGCCGCCGGGATCCTGCCAGCGGGCCAGGAACCGGCCGTACCCCTCGCGCCCGGTGGTCGACTCGTGGTCGGGCTCCGCCGCCGTGCCCGTCACCACGCGCACCACTTCGGCGCTCACCAGGTGCCGGTGCTGCTGCTGTTCACGGACCGCCTCCCGCAGGGCGCCGTGGGCGAACGAGCCCACCGTCCAGCCCGCCACCGTCCCGAGCGCCAGCATCAGCAGCACCGCGGCCACGCCCGTCCAGGCCTCGAGGACATCGCTCCGGCGGCGCAGAGGATTGCGCCGCCACCGCCATACGAACCGCATTGCGCGCACAGTGCCCACCCCCTCACGCGTCCGTAAATACCTCACCGGGGACGGCGCATGCGGAGGAAGGCGGCGGAGAGAGCAAAATCACCCTCCGTGGACGCCTGCCCGTGCGGCGAGTTGACGTGCCGCCTCAGTCGAGGACCTCGAAGGGGTCGCCGACGCGCAGCACCCCGGTGTGCTCGGGGATCAGGTTCTGCCCGAACACCAGCCGCTCGCCGATCCGGTGGTGCCGGGCGAGTGTGCGCAGCGGCTCCTTGCCGCGCTCGGCCGTGGCCTGGTCGGTGGTGGTGATGACGCAGCGGCCGCTGGGCTTGACGACCCGGAAGGTCATCCCGCCGATCCTGATCCTGCGCCAGCCGTCCTCGGCCCAGGGCGCGGTGTGGTCGACGACGACGTTCGGCCGGAAGCGGTTCATCGGCAGCGGGCCCTCGGCGGCGATGCCGTCCTCGGCGATGAGCGCGTTGAGCGCGTGCAGCGAGCCGGTGGTCGTCACCAGCAGCGGATAGCCGTCGGCGAAGCTCACGGTGTCGCCCGGGAGCCCGTAGTCGGGATCGACCGGACGCCGGACGGCCGGGTCGTCCATGTGCACCAGCTGCGCCTCGGTCCCCAGGAAGGCGCTCACCCAGGCTGCGGCCGCGTCCCCCGCGCGCACCGCCTCCACCTTGTCCCGGAACACCGTCACGGGAATCGTGCCCCCCTGCTCCACCGGCGCGGGCACGGCCACGTCGAGCGGCTCCGCGCCCGGGGCGGTGAGCCGGACCCCGCCGTCCTGCAGCGGCTGCGCCGAGGCCAACGCGAGCCGCGGGAGCTGCCGTTGGGTGATGAACCGGCCGTCGGGCTCGGTCACCAGCCACCTCCGGTCCCCGGCGAGCCCCCACGGTTCCACGGTCGCCTCGTCCGGCGAGCAGCCCGCCATCGACTTGACCGGATAGAGGTGGACCGAACTCAGCACAGGTGTGGACATACCGCCAGTCTGCCAGCCGGGTCCGGCAGTTGAACTGCCGGACCGAATGCGGCGGCGGAGTCCGTCAGTAGCCACCCTGCTGCGGGTACGGCCGGTTGTACGGGTCCTCGTACGACGCCGGGGCGGGGCGCGGCGCGACGGGACGCATCGCGTCGTAGCCGGCGGGGCCCGCGGCCGGGCCCGGGTAGCCGCGCGGCGCGGAGGCCTGCGGCGGGATGTACGGAGCGGCCGCCTGCTGGAGGCCCATCGGCTGCACGGGGCCGGGCTGCGGCGCCGGGGCGGCGTACTGCGGGGCCGGGGCCGCGGACGGCCCGGAGGGCAGAGCGGGCAGCGCCGGCAGGTTGCTGTTGCTGCTGAAGTCGTACGGCGACGACACGCGGATGGGCGCGATCTGCGGGGTGCCACGCTCGGCGACGAGGCTGTCGTAGATGGGGGTGTCCTTGAACGACGACGTGGCGTAGTAGCCGCCACCGTAGGCACTGCGGGGGGAGGTCATAGCGCATAAGTTAAGCCCATGGTGCTCCGGTTGGGGAGACGGGTATGGGGGTTCCTTCACAAGCTCGGAGCAGGTGCGGCTCCCCAACCCGAGCGAACCTGGGAAAAACGGTCGCCAAGGTACGTAGGAATCGTGTAAAAGCCGACCGTTCCTTCAGCTCCTTCAGCTCCTTCAGTTCCTTCAGGGTTTTTCAGGGGTGGGGTCGACGATGGGCATGCTCAAGGGCGCCAATGCGCCGATATCCGCGCGGGCGGTGCGCGTCGAGGTGGTCCGGGGCGCCGGGCCGGGGGCACCCGCGGCCGAGGCCGGTGCACTGCTGCTGGCCGAGGGCCGGGTCCGCTCCGGTGCGGACGCCGTCTCCCGCAGCCGGCCGGTGGACTCCTCCGGCGCCGTGCGGCACGAGGGCAGGCACTCCGCCGACGGCACCGTCACCGACACCCTCGCCGTCGACCTCGGCGCACTCGAACCGGCCGTAGAGCGCGTCCTGCTCACGGCCGCGGCCGAGGGCGGGGACTTCGGCCGGGTACCGGGCCTGCACATCCGCGTCCTGGACGCGGCCGACGGCGGCGAACTCGCCCGCTACGACAGCCGGGACGCCACCGTGGAGACCGTCCTCGTCCTCGGCGAGCTCTACCGGCGGCACGGCGGCTGGCGGTTCCGGGCGGTGGGCCAGGGCTACGCCGACGGCCCGGCGGGCCTGGCCGCCGCCTACGGTGCAGCCGCCGCCGAGCCCGCACCGCAGCCCGCCCGCCCGGCCCGGGTCACGCTGACCAAACAGGCCCCGGCCGTCTCGCTCGCCAAACAGGGCGGCACCTCCGGCATCCTGCGCGTCAACCTCAACTGGCAGATGCGCCAGGAGCCCCGTGGCCGGCGCGCCCGCCTCGGCCGGGCCCTCGCGGCCCCCTCCGCCGGCGTGGACCTCGATCTGGGGGCCCTGTACGAACTCGCCGACGGCACCAAGGGCGTGATCCAGGCGCTCGGCAACTCCTTCGGTTCCCTGCACCGGCCGCCCTGGATCCACCTCGACGGCGACGACCGGACCGGCGCCGCCGCGGACGGCGAGAACCTCTCGGTCAACCTTGACCACGCCGCCGCGTTCCGGCGCATCCTCGTCTTCGTGACGATCTACGAAGGAGCCGCCTCCTTCTCCGGCCTCCACGCCACCGTCACCCTCCGGCCACAGCAGGGCGCGCCCGTCGACTTCGCCCTGGACGAATGCACCGTGCCGTCCACCGTCTGCGCCCTCGCCCTGCTCACCCACGACGGAAGCGGCCTCGTCGTCCGCCGCGAGGCCCGCTACCTGGTGCCGGACCGCGGGGTCAGCCCGCAGCGCACCCTCGACCGCGCCTACGGCTGGGGCCTGCAGTGGACGCCCGGCCGCAAGTGAGGCCGGGCGGTGGGCGATCTTCGTGCCCCGTCAGAGGCGCGGGGAACTGCGCGACCAGCCCCCACCGGCCCGCAGTCGACGCACTACCCCGGGGGTCCGGGGCGCAGCCCCGATCACCTTGGCTGCGGGCGCGTCGTGGTCGCTCGCGCAGTTCCCCGCGCCCCTTACGGGGCGCCGGCTAGGGCGCGGCCTCCGGGCGGGCGTAGGTCCGTCCCTTCCACGCCGCGCCCCGGCCCCGGTGGTGCTGCACCGCCGAGTCCACCGTCATCAGCAGGTACAGCAGCGCCGTGAACGGCAGCAGCGGCGCGAGCCACAGCGGCTGCCGGTAGTAGCGCAGCATCGGCAGGTACGTCCCCGTCATCACCGTCCACGCGGCCGCCCCGGCGACGAGCGGGACGACGCCGCCGGTCACCGCCCCCGCGACGACCGCCACGGGCGGCACGAGGTAGACCACCGCCAGCCCCGCCACCGTCCCGGCCAGCAGCAGCGGGCTGTGCAGCAACTGCGCGTAGGCGCTGCGCGAGACCATCCGCCACAGCTGCGCCAGCCGCGGGTACGGGCGCACGCTGTCCACCCGGTCGGCCAGCCCCAGCCAGATCCGCCCGCCGGACCGCTGCACCGCCCGCGACAGCGCCACGTCGTCGATCACCGCCTGCCGGATGCACTCCGGCACCCCGGCCCGCTCGGCCGCCTCGCGCCGCAGCAGCACGCACCCGCCCGCCGCGGCGGCCGTGCGGGCACCCGGCCTGTTGACCCGGCGGAAGGGATAGAGCTGGGCGAAGAAGTAGACGAAGGCCGGCACGACCAGGCGCTCCCAGAAGGTCGCCACCCGCAGCCGGGCCATCTGCGACACCAGGTCCAGCCCGCCCGACACGGCAGCGGCCACCAACTCCCGCAGGCTGTCCGGGGCGTGCGCGATGTCCGCGTCCGTCAGCAGCAGGTACTCGGCATCCGTCCGCGCCCGGGCCAGCGCCATGCCGTGCCGCACCGCCCACAGCTTGCCCGTCCAGCCCGGCCCGGGCTCCCCGGGCGCGTCCACGGTCAGCGGCAGCCCGCCGTGCGCGTCCGCCAGGGCGCGGGCCAGCTCGCCGGTGCCGTCCGTGCTGCCGTCGTCGACGAGGAAGATCTCCGCCCGGCCCGGATAGTCCTGCGCGAGCAGGGACGGCAGGCTCGACGACAGCACCTCCGCCTCGTCCCGGGCCGGCACGACGACGGCCACGGACGGCCACCGTGCGGGCGGCGTCCGTGGCGGCAGCCGGACGTCGGTGCGCCAGAAGAAGCCCTGCGCCAGCAGCAGCCAGAGCCATGCGGCCAGGGAACCCACGGTGATCCACATCAGCACGCCCACCCGCCGCAGTCTGCCGCACCCGGACCGCCCGCGCGGGACGGTCCGCAGGACGCATCGATTAAAGTGACCGGGTGAAGATCGCGCTCATGGACTCCGGAAATGGCCTGCTGGCGGCGGCCGCCGCCGTGCACCGGATGCGGCCCGACGCCGATCTGGTGCTCTCCGCCGCCCCCGAGACGATGCCCTGGGGCCCCCGCACCCCCGAGGACGTCGTCGAGCGCGCCCTGGCCGTCGCCCGCGCCGCCGCGGCCCGCCGGCCCGACGCCCTGATCGTCGCCTGCAACACGGCCTCCGTCCACGCCCTGGCCGCGATACGCGCCGAGCTGGAGCCCGCGCTGCCGGTCATCGGCACCGTCCCCGCGATCAAGCCCGCGGCCGCCGCCGGCGGCCCCGTCGCCATCTGGGCCACCCCGGCCACCACCGGCAGCCCCTACCAGCGCGGACTGATCCGTGACTTCGCCGCCGGCGTCGAGGTCACCGAGGTGGCCTGCCCCGGCCTCGCCGACGCCGTGCAGTGGGCCGACGCGGACGCCGCCGACGCCGCCATCGCCGACGCCGCCGCCCGCACCCCGCGAGGCGTCCGCGCCGTCGTCCTGGGCTGCACCCACTACGAGCTCGTCGCCGAGCGCATCCGCGCCGCCGTCCAGCAGCCCTCGGCCCCGCCCCTGGCGCTGTTCGGCTCCGCCGAGGCCGTCGCCGCGCAGGCGCTGCGGCGCATCGGCGCCGCCCCCGCCCCCGGCGCGGCGCCCACGGGCGGCCTGACCGTGCTCTCGAGCGGGCGCGAGACGGAGCTGGAGCCGTCCTCCCTGAGCTACCCCGAGGGCCGCTCCCTGCTCACGGCAAGCCCTGCCCGCCCCTAGCCAGGGCGCCCCGTAAGGGGCGCGGGGCTGTGACGTCATGCGGCTCCGCCGCGTGGGCGCGACCAGCCCCCACCGGCCCGCAGGTGTCGTCTGCAGGCGCGCCGTGGCTGCTCGTGGCGAGCCCCGCGCCCCTGCGGGGCGCCGCACCCCTGCCGCTCCCACGGAACGTGAGTAGGCTGCCCGGTATGAGGGAGTACTCCGAGGACCCGCGGACCCCCGGAAACGGCGGCGAGGCCGACGCCGCCCCGCCCGCTGTCTGGACGGGTCGTGCGACCAACCGCATCCAGTGGGTGCTGGCCGCCGCCGGTGCCGCCTGCCTCGCCCTCGGTATCGAGCTCGCCGTCGACAACTCCTGGACGTCCGGGCTCGCTCCGCTGGCGATGGCGGTCGTCGGCTGCGTCGCGGCCGGGCTGCTGATGCTCTACGGCACCATCGCGTTCGTCCACGTGGCCGTGCGGGTCGACCAGGACAACCTGGAGGTGCGCTGCGGCCACATCGGCGTGCCCCGCACCCGCATCCCCCTCACGCAGGTGATCGGCGCGGATTTCGCCCCCCGCGTCACGCCCCGCCAGTGGGGCGGCTGGGGATACCGCTGGCGCCCGGAGAAGGGCACGGCCGTCGTCGTCCGGCGCGGCGAGGGCTTCGTGCTGCGGCTCGGCGACGGCCGCACGTTCACGGTCACCGTGGACGACGCGGAGGCGGCGGTACGCGTGATCCGCGACCGGCTGCGGATCGGCGGACCACCGCCGCACACCACTTAGGCTTCGGGACATGCCGATCCCCGATTTCATCCGTGACCTGCGCGCCAAGGCGGGCCACCACCTGCTCTGGATGCCCGGCGTGAGCGCCGTCGTGCGCGACGACGAGGGCCGGGTGCTGCTCGGCCGCCGTGCGGACACCGGCGAGTGGTCGATCATCGGCGGCATCCCCGACCCCGGCGAGCAGCCGGCGGCGGCCCTCGTGCGCGAGGTGTACGAGGAGACGGCGGTGCACTGCGTCCCGGAGCGGGTCCTGCTCGTCGAGGCGCTGCAGCGGGTCACCTATCCCAATGGCGACGTGTGCCAGTTCATGGACACCTGTTTTCTCGCGCGGGCGGTCGGCGGGGAGGCGCGGGTGAACGACGACGAGTCGCTGGAGGTGGGCTGGTTCGCGGTGGACGCGCTGCCGGAGATGGAGGAGTTCGCGGTCCGGCGGATCAAGCAGGCCGCGGCGGGCGGGCCGACCTGGTTCGAGGGCCTCGGGGAGGCGTGAGCAGGGGGCCCGGAGCCCTCTGGGGGACCGTGCGTACCAGGCCGGTACCCGCCTTGTGATCAGGGCATTTGGCGGAGCAGGCTGCCGTGCATGTCTGACACTCATTCCGCCCACTGCTCGCGATGCTGTCCCGTGGAACCGGAGCCCGAGCAGGAGAACGATCCGGTTCCGCTTGCCGCGTGGGTGTGCGGCGTCCTCGCCGCCGTCGTGGTGGTCGGCTCGTGGGCAGGGCTGATGTGGGTGGCCACCAGCGTGTTCCGTGAATGACGGGACGGGTGGCCCCCATATCGGCTGCGCCGAAGCCGAGTTCGCGTCCACAATACGCGAACTCGGCTTTTTTCATGCCTGGTTGCAATGGTCCATGCGTTCCTGCCGGAGGACTGCGGCCCCGGCGGGCAAGTGCGTTCGTGGGGACTGCCGTTCCAGCGGCCGAAGGCTTTCCAGCCTCTATCGAGAAAGAGGCTGCTTTGCTAAAGTATCTGCCGAGTATCTTCCGAGCGTAGTCGGGAGTCGTTGACCATGCACCGCAAAAGCATATGATCAACCGCTCGCTCCATCCAGCGAGTGCGACCGTTCCCAGGAACGGAAATGCGAGCCGACGCGCTGTACGCCGGGGCGTTCTGACCTGTGATCAGGGCTCCTGAACAGGGAGAAACACAAGGTCGTCCCGGTCGCCGTCCCTGCCGCCACCTCGCACCGCGAAACCCTCCGGGTGCATGGCGCCCACTCGGCTCAGGGTGTTCTTCCGTCTGCTCGGGCTGAATACAGGGACGTGCATGATGACACTTCGGGCGACGCGCGAGTTCCCCCTCGCATTGCGATTGCTATTCATCAACCAGTTCGGCGTGGACATCGGGTTCTACCTCCTGATGCCCTTTCTCGCCGCCTATCTCGAGCACGGGCTCGGCATGTCCGCCGCACTGGTCGGGCTGGTGCTGGGAGCACGAACGCTCAGTCAGCAGGGCCTGTTCATCCTCGGCGGCTCGGCCGCCGACCGGCTGGGGCCGCGGATGGTGATCATCGCCGGCTGCGCCCTGCGGACCGTCGCGTTCGCCCTGTTCGCCTTCGGCAACACCCTGCCGCTGGTGCTCGGGGCCTCCCTGCTCAGCGGGATCGCCGCGGCGATGTTCTACCCGGCCGTCCGTACCTACGTGGCCCTGGAGTCGGGCGACCGCCACGCCGAGGCGTTCGCACTGCTCAACGTCTACGCCACGGTCGGCTCGTTCCTCGGACTGCTGCTGGGCAGCGTGCTGTTCCTGACGGACTTCCGCATCTTCGCGCTCTCCGGGGCCGCGGTCTTCGGCGTGCTGACGGTGGCCCAGGCGAAGGTGCTGCCGCGCGAGGCCGCCGCGGACACCGACCGCAGCTCCGTCTTCGCCGACTGGCGCGAGGCCTTCGGCAACGGGCGGTTCCTGCTGTTCTCCTTCGCCACCACCGGAATGATCACCGTGGAGAACCAGGTCTACCTGCTGCTGCCCGCCGGGGCCCTGAAGGCCTCCGGCTGGGCGGGCTCGGCCGGGGTGCTGCTGGCCATGGGCGCGCTGGTGAACATGCTCTTCCAGCTCCGCATCACCCGCATGCTGGAACGGCACGGCGGCGGCCTGCGCTGGGTGAGCGGAGGGCTCATCGTCATGGGGCTCGGGTTCGTACCGCCGCTGCTGGTCTGCGACAGCGCGCCGTCCAGAGGCCTGGCCGACGCGGTGCCGCGGATGCTGGTGCTGGTCCTCGGCTCGCTGATGCTCTACTTCGGGACCATGGTCGCCCACCCCACGGTGATGGAGATGATCCCCCGCTTCGGGCGCGAGGCGCTGACGGGCACGTACTTCGGCCTGTTCTACGTCTTCTCGGGGCTGGCGGCGATGGGCGGCAACTTCGTCGTCGGCCGGGCCATGGACCTGGGGGCGCGGACCGGGCTGTCCTGGCTCCCCTGGATCGTCTGCCTGGGCTTCGGCCTGGCGTCCGCGACCGCGGTCTCCCTGCTCTACCGCACTTTCAGACTGCCCGGCCGGAGCCTGCTCACCTCGGCGCCGGCGGCCGAGGCGGAGATCGAGGGGATCACGGCCGTGCGCCGCATGGCCATGGCCCGGCGCAACGGCAGCCCCCGGCACGCGGTCACCCGGCGCCTGCGGGCCGAGCACACCTCGGCCCCGCTGCACCCGCCGTCCTCGCCCGCCGGCCGGGGCCAGACCGCCCCCGCGGGCGAGGGGAGCAGACCGCAGAATCCGGCCCCGCTCTCCGGCCCGGCCCGCGGGGCCGGTGACGCGGCGGACCAGCCTCCCCGCTGAGCACCTGCATCTCCCGTCACTCCGACAGGACGGCGCCCGCCCCACGGCGGGCGCCGATCCGTTTCTGCCGGGCCGAACGGTGCATCCGCCACGCACCACCTCCGCATCAAACGTGGCGAGTTCACCGCCTTGTTGCACGCGTCACGTGTCCCATACATTCGACGACCCGAGGGCAGGGATCCGGTGCGGCGCACGCCCGCACCGGGCAGTCTCGGGGAGGCGCCGTGGCGGGCCGTGCGGACAGCCGCGACAGTGACACCACCGGCCGCGGGTGCAGGCAGGGGCCGGGGTACGGACCCGGGCGCGGACTCGGGCACGCCTGCGGGCTGTTCTCGCTGGCCGAGCTCGCACCACCGCTGATCATGCGTCTGACCGCACGGTCGGTCGAGCTGTTCCACGACCACGGGGCCCATGACCGCCCGCTGGCCGGTCAGTTGACGGGCCTGCTGTTCACCAGGGCCTCGACCCGCACCCGTACCGCCTTCACGGCCGCCGCCATCCGGCTCGGCGCCGCACCCGTCGCCTTCGGCCCGGCCGATCTCCACCTGGGCACCGGGGAGTCGGTGGGGGACACCGGGCGGGTGCTCGGCGCGATGCTCGACTCCCTGGTCGCCCGCACCGCGGGCCCGCTGGACGAACTGCGCGAACTCTCCCGGCAGGGACGGATGCCCGTCGTCAACGCCCTGACCGCACAGGAGCACCCCACCCAGGGCCTGTGCGACCTCGCCACCCTCGCCCTGTCCTTCGGAGACCTGACGGGCATCCGCGTGCTCTACGTCGGCGAGGGCAACAGCACGGCCGTCGCCCTCGCCCATGCGCTGGCCGCCGTCCCCGGAGCCCGCGTCACCTTCGCCACCCCCGCCGGCTACGGGGTGCCGCAGGACGAGCTGCGCACGGCCGACCGCCGGGCCTGCACGGTCGGCGCCGCCGTCGACCAGATCCACGACCTCGCCGCCGCGCCGCCCGCCGTGGACGTCCTCTACACCACCCGCTGGCAGCTCGCCGGCATCGCCCGCCCGGACCCCGCCTGGCGCGAGGCCTTCCGCCCCTTCCACGTCGACGAGGCCCTGCTGGACCGCTGGCCGCGGGCGGCCTTCATGCACGGCCTGCCCGCCCGCCGCGGCGACGAGGTCTCGGGCCGGGTCCTCGACGGACCGCGGTCCCTGGCCTGGACCCAGGCGGCGATGAAGCCCGCCGGCGCGATGGCCGTCCTGGAGTGGGCCGCCGCCCGGTGAAGAGCCGCCTGGTGAAGAGCTGCCCGGTGAAGAGGGAGAGGACCCATGACCGCACCAGTGCTGCACCCGTGCGACTTCATCCGCCCCCGGCTGCGCGCCGGCCGCCAGGAACGTGTGGTCCTGTACGCAGCGATGCGGCTCCGCACGGCACCGCCGCACCTGGGCGTCCATGTGCTGCAGACCTGCACCTTCCTCCTGGCGAAGGCCGTACGGGAACGCTTCGGCGTCGAAGTCCTCGTCCGCTTCGCCGTGTTGGACGACCACGCCTGCGAGACCCGCGAGTGCCCGGCCACCGGCACGCTGTACGAGCGCACCGTCCGCGACGTCCTGGGCGCGGAGCAGGTCGCAGAACTGACCCGGACGCACTACGACGCCCTCTTCACCGCCCTGTCGGCCGCGACGGGCGTCGCGTACGAGACCGGGACGTACACCGAGCAGCAGGCCCGTCCCGCCTTCCGGGAGGAGTTCCTCGCCTCGCTGGGCCTGATGGACACGCTGCGCTGGGTGCTCGCACCCTCCACCGGCTCGGTGCCGGTGCGCCTGCCCTGCCCGCACTGCGGGTGGGCGCAGCGGCACGGCGAGCACACCGAGCTGCTGTCGGCCGACGCGCGGGGGGCGCGGTTCGCGGCCGTCTGCCTCGACCACGGCACGTACACGGCCGACGTGACGCGCGGCAACGACACCTTCGTCGGTCTGACGGCGCTGCACCGCAGCCACGTCGCGGAGCGGATCGCGGTCCGCGACAGTGCGCTCCCCGTGATCGTCGAGGGGGCCGACCGGGCCATGGGCTGCAGGCTGCTGGACGAGGCGTTCCGCTTCCGGCCGGGCACCGTGCCGCCGCCGCGGCTGCTGACCCCGCTGGTGCTCACGGAATCCGGGGCGAGACTGTCCGGGACATCGGCGGAGGAGACGGAGGAGAAGGGCGAGAAGTGCGAGAAGTACGCAGGGATGCTGATCGGCCTCGTATCACGCATGCTCTCCGAGCCGCGGTACTTCGAACGCGGCTACACCATGGGGGAAGTGACCCGGCTGGCCGGCCTGACGGTCGCGTAGCCCGTTCGGCGGGCGGTGCTGCGGGAGGGCCTGCGAACCCGGCATCATCCAGGCAAAAGGTGTGGCGCGTACGAGGCAGCAGGAGGAAGGACTTCACCCATGCCCATTGCAACGGTCAACCCCGCGACCGGCGAGACCCTCGAAACCTTCGACCCGCTCGGACCGGAGGAGACCGAGCGGCGGCTGGCCGCCGCCCACGCCGCCTTCCGCCGCTACCGCGCCACGGACTTCGCCGAACGGGCCCTGCTGCTCGACCGCGCCGCGGACCTGCTGGACGAGGACCGCGACGCCGTCGCCCGCACCATGACCACCGAGATGGGCAAGCCGCTCGCCGCCGCCCGCGCGGAGGCCGCCAAGTGCGCCAAGGCCATGCGCTGGTACGCGGCGCACGCCGAGGCCCTGCTGGCGGACGAGCGCCCCCCGCAGGCGGACGTGAAGGACTCCGGGGCCGAGCACGCCCGCGTCCACTACCGGCCCCTGGGCGTCGTCCTGGCCGTCATGCCGTGGAACTTCCCGCTGTGGCAGGTGATCCGCTTCGCGGCCCCCGCCCTGATGGCCGGCAACACGGGCCTGCTCAAGCACGCCTCCAACGTCCCGCGGACCGCGCTCTACCTGGAGGACCTCTTCCGCCGGGCCGGCTACCCCGAAGGCTGCTTCCAGACCCTGCTCATCGGCTCCGGCGCCGTCGAGGCCGTGCTGCGCGACCGCAGGGTGGCCGCGGCGACGCTGACGGGAAGCGAGCCCGCGGGTCGCTCGGTGGCCGCCGTCGCGGGCGACGAGATCAAGAAGACGGTCCTCGAACTCGGCGGCAGCGACCCGTACGTGGTGATGCCGTCGGCCGACCTGGAACGCGCCGCACGCACGGCGGTCACGGCCCGGGTGCAGAACAACGGCCAGTCCTGCATCGCCGCCAAGCGCTTCATCGTGCACACGGACGTCTACGACGCGTTCACGGCACGCTTCACGGAACTGATGGCCGCACTCACGGTCGGCGACCCCATGGCCGGGTCCACGGACGTCGGCCCCCTCGCCACCGCACAGGGCCGCGCCGACCTGGAGGCGCTCGTGGACGACGCACTGCGGCACGGCGCGGTGGCCCTGTGCGGCGCGAAGCGCCCGGAGGCGCTGCCCCGCGGCTGGTACTACGAACCCACGGTGCTGGCCGGCGTGACCCCGCAGATGCGCATCCATCACGAGGAGGCCTTCGGCCCGGTGGCCTCGCTGTACCGGGTGCAGGACGTGGACGAGGCACTGGAGGTCGCCAACGACTCGCCGTTCGGCCTGAGTTCGAACGTCTGGACCCGCGACGAGGAGGAACAGCGCCGCTTCGTGCAGGACATGGAGGCCGGCGGCGTCTTCTTCAACGGCATGACGGCCTCCCACCCGGCGTTCCCGTTCGGCGGGGTGAAGCGCTCGGGGTACGGCCGCGAGCTCTCGGGGCACGGCATCCGGGAGTTCTGCAACGTCACGACGGTGTGGCACGGGGCTGTCGGCTGATCCTGCGGGCTCCGTTATCACTTCCAGACAGTGACCTCGATGGGGCCGTAACGGTTGAGAGTTTCGTACACCTTGAGGTAGCCGATGTGCCCCTTCTTCGTCATGAAGCAGGCTGAGCGTCCAATTTGCAGGTTGACGCTCTGTACGGGGCTGGCGGTCAGTGCGTGAGTGCATTGTTGCCGCTGTGGTTCTGCAGTTTGGTCCCCTGGCGCGACCCTGCTTCCGGAGATCAAGGCCGAGTGGCAGGCGGAAAGGCATGTGATGGTGAAGTCCCCCTTTTGGTGGGGTGCCACCTTTGGCGGGGTCTGGTCGACGTTCCAGCTGTTTCCTTGACCGAGGTCGAGGAAACCTGTCCACAGCACGGAATCGTCGGCGGATTCCGGCGGGTGGCCGGTGCTCGGCCGATGGGGCTGACCCGTCGGCCGGTTGTGGAGCCATGACGCGCCCGTGAAAGTCAGAAAGGCTGCCGCGAGCACAGCGAAGCCTGTCATCATCGCCGTCAAAGCCGAGCCCTTGCGCCATGGAGCATGAGAAGGCCCTGGCGGCAGGCGGGTTCCGGTCTCGTCGACATCTTCCATTGCCGCAGAGGCGGAGTCGGTGCGTGGTGACGAGGAGTTGCGGAGTGGCATGCCGAGCAGCGACGCCAGGTAGCGTCGCCACCAAGTGAGACCTGAATGGGCTCTTTCTCCAGTACCGGGAACCCGCGCAGAGTCGGCACCCAGCATCGCATTCACATACCGGCGTGCGAAGCTCATCGATGTCACCGCGCCGCGGTGTTACCGCTGTTGGGCTGGAGGTCCGGCGCTGGTGACGGCTCGCCGAGTTGTGGATCACCGGCCCTGAGTGCGGCTTGCACCGTGCGCAGGGATCCCAGCTGTCGGATCAGTGCGGGCGCCGATGCACCGGCAGCCACCGCCGCGTAGAGGCCGGTGATCTGAGGATGCAGCAGCCACCCCATCAGGGCTCCGAGGAGAATGCGACTCAACCCGGCGGCGAGGTCTGCAGAAAGATCGACGTATTTACGTAAGGGGGGAAGTCTCCGTCTGCCTTCACGTGCCTCATGACGGGCTGCCTGCCAAGCCAACAGGTAGCCGTTCCACACCAGGGCCTCGACAATTCCTCCGCCGATGGCTCCGTAGGCAGCAGCTTGATCCCAATTCACATGCCCACCCCCGCGGTTGACCGCTCCGCCCCTGCTGGCAACTTGGCATGAACGGGGCCAGCTCTCGCGAGTAGCGTGTCAGCCCGGGGGGTTCGCCACAACCGGTCCAGACGGTTCTTGCCGCTTGGAGAGGCCTGTCCGGGCCAGGCAGTGTCTGATGGCTCTTTGATGAGATCGCGGAGCCGGATCACGATGGTTGCGGTGGCCAGGGTGCCGGGGAAGATGTAGTCGCGCTTGTCATAGCGGGTCGCGACGGCCCGGTGCCGCTTCAGTTTGCTGACGCAGCGCTCCACCGTGTGCGGCGCGCACTTTGTGCGAGGCCCCGGTCCTGTAACAGTGCAGGCCCCATGATCCGCAAGCCGTAACGTCCGGTCCCTTGATCCGCTGCCAGCGGATGTCGCGCCGACAACCGCTCGGCTTCTCAAGCGCCGCACAGGGTACGGCGCAGCACATGTCACTATTCGGGGGAACATCAACCATGCGTTCTCTGCGCATCA